>NZ_JAQYUU010000012.1 GCF_028728205.1 Clostridium sp. 'White wine YQ' | reverse complement strand
TCTTAGAAATAGATTAATTAACTATAATAATAACACTAAATTTTGGTATTTTCTATATGGACTTCATTTCTAAAAATTCAAACTCATAAAGATTAAAAAAATCGTCAAGGCGATTATGAGCCGTCGATTTTTTACTCGCATCTGCCTTTCCAAACGAATGTGAGGAAAATCTTGCAGGCGACTAATTCTATTTTTTACTCTTTAGAGTAGTCTAGTAACTCCTTAGATTACAATTCAAACTTATAATATTATCTAAATTCTTAAAATATTATAAACTCCTAAAGAGTAAAAAAATCTGTACCAAAGCAAAATATTGCCTTGGACAGATTCTTTATTTAAAAAACTCCTTTACCTCAAAACCTGAACATCTAAAAAATAAGTATTCATAAAATTTAGCTTTAAGGTGGGGTAAAAGCTAGATGTGGTTATGTATGAAGCAAAAGAATTTATTGCCCTGATCTCTCTATTGACTGTTTCTTTGCAGTTCTATTTTTATTTTTTTCTTCCTCTGAAGTAATCCTATGATCCCAGTTTGATTTTAATTCCCTAGAAAGCTTATTATCTACTTGACTATCCTTTGTCATCATTAATTCACTCCCGTCCATTAATTCTTGTCCTTACATTATTTAATCTATGCAGAAACATAATTTTTATGTATGGAAATTTATTTTAATGATTACCATCCTTTTCTTTCATAATCCTCTTCATAATGTGTCGTATCATTTCTTAATTCTATTGAATATTTTCCCTCTTCCATGACTATTTTAGTTAAGGATGTTTGTCCCATTATTGGCCCCTTAATTGCCTCTTCTGGTGATATTCCTTCAAAAAATCCCAAAACCAATTTTAATGTCATTCCATGAGTTAAAATTAATATATCCTTGCCATCACTCTTACTAATTATTTCTTTTATTGTTTCAATCGTTCTTTTACTGAATTCAACAATTGATTCGCCACCAAAAGGCTTATATTTAAGTGGCTCATTATAAAGATTATATAATTCCTCAGAATATTCATCTGACTTCTCTATATCTTCCCATATTAATCCTTCCCATTCTCCAAATCCCATTTCTCTTAATCCATCCTTAGGAATAATAGGAATATTCTTGTCGCCTCTTATTATTTCTGATGTCTTCATTGCTCTTTTGGATGAACTTGAGTATATAACATCTATATTTACATCTTTAATTCTTTTATTTAAGTTTTTTGCATTTTTTATACCATTCTCAGTGAGCTTAGAATCGCCCCATCCTTGTAGCCTTTTTTCTAAGTTCCAAATTGTCTCTCCATGCCTTGTTAGATATATTGTGCTTTTCATTTTTCCTCCTAGTAATGCATTATATTCACTAAACAATATTATAAAATATGAATAATAAAAAATCATTATTCTTTAGATTATTTTAAAATAAAAAAAATCGTCAAGGCGATTGTGAGCCGTCGATTTTTTTCTCGCATCTGCCTTTCCAAACGAATGTGAGGAAAATTTGGCAGGCGACTAATTCTTTTTTTTACTCTTTAGGGGAGTATATAGGGTTTTTTATAGGAAACCTAATTTATTCTTGTTTGAAAATGTGGTTTTCTAGACATTTTCGGGCATGAATAAATTATTAGTTGAACTTAAAACCCTAAAGTAAATCCTTAGATTATAACTCAAACTTATAATTTTATCCTGAACCTAAAATATTATAAATACCTAAAGAGTAAAAAAAGGCTACTCATTTAATTATGAGATAGCCTATATTATACTCTATTTTATTCGCTTTCCATTATTGCTAAAGCTAAAGCACCTATTACCCCTGCTTCTGTTCCTAAACCTGCTGGTTCAATCTTACAGTTATCTGACATAACCTTAAAGCATCTTTCATTAACTACTTCTTGAACCTTTTTAAATACAATGTCTCCACCTTTTGAAACTCCGCCACCTATAATAACTTTTTCTGGATCGAAACTCGCTATTATATTTGCTACACCTATACCTAAATAAGTTAAAGCTTCATCTAAAATCTTTTGAGACACTGCATCCCCTTTTTCAGCTTCTTTAAATACTTCATACGAAGTAACTTTTTCATAATTTCTTAATGAAGTTTCTACTTTAGAGTTTACTGCTTCATTTGCTCTTCTACCAATTGCAGTTCCAGAAGATACTGCTTCTAAACAACCTACATTTCCACAACCACATCTTGGGCCACCTGGGAAAACTGTAGTATGTCCAACTTCTAAAGCATTGCAAGTGCTTCCTCTAAATATCTTACCATTTAGTATAGCTCCTCCACCTACTCCAGTACTTACAGTAATGTATACCATGTTTTCTGTACCTTTTCCTGCACCAAACATAAACTCTCCAATTGCTGCAACATTTGCATCATTATCAAGATATACTGGTATAGAGAAATATTCTACTATAGGCTTAACTAAATCAAAATCCTTAAAAGGAAGATTTGGTGTTGTAATTATTATTCCCTTCTTAGAATCTAATGGTCCTGGAGATCCTATACCTATAGCTTTTACCTCATTTGTTTTAACCTTAGCTTCAGTTATTACAGTATCAATAGACTTAATTATTCTGTCTAATACTGCCTTTTCTCCTTCTTCAGCTAATGTTGGAATTGTAGACTGAGCTATAATTCTACCCTTTAAATCAGAAATAGCACAACTGATCTTTGTTCCTCCTAGGTCTACACCTACAATATAATCCTTCATTTTTTACCTCCTCATCAATGATAGCTTGTCCCATTAACAATTTATAGATAACCAATACATAAACTTGATTTATACTTGTTGATTCTTTGATGCTTAAGCCAAGAATCGGCTAGTATAAATCAATATTTGAAGTCGGTTATCTTCTGCTAGTTAATATTAGCTAAACGATATCATCCTTATTATACCATAGAACTTAATTATTTTGTTTATTTCTTTTTAAGTGCATTTATATAATAATTTCCTAATGCATCTTGCCCTTGTTCGTTTATCATAAAATTGCTTCCTTCAAGCATTGAACAAATTATATCTATGTTTTCTTTGTTTGCAGCATTTAATGTTATAGTAAAATTATCTTTGGAATCAACGACTCCTATGTAGTCATATATGTTACTATAGTCACTCAATCCTATGCTTCCCCTTATTTCCATCTTGTAATCTGACATATAAATCCTCCTATTAAGGTTTCTTTTATATATAATTAAGTAATTTTAATATTATTACTTTTAATTTCTAAAAAAATTTTTGCAATTATAATCTTCCCTATAGTGCTTGTCTTTATACTCAAATGTACTTATTTAAAACTTGCAAATATTTAATTATAAAAAGAGATACTGAATTTTCAGTATCTCTTAAATAAACATATTTTTATGCATGAACCAATTCATTTTTTAAGTTTTTAGTTTCTTCTATAATAGAATCTACCTCATTTGGAGGAACTTCCTCATATCTCTCAAACTTCATAGAGAAGTTTCCTCTAGCACTAGTAATACTTCTTAAGTCAGTAGCATACTTAAACATTTCTGCTAATGGTACTTCTGCTATAAGTTTTTGAATATTACCATCTGGTTCCATTCCTAAAACTCTACCTCTTCTTTTATTTAAATCTCCAATAACATCTCCCATACTCTCTTCCGGTACAAGAACTTCTACATGCATTATTGGTTCTAATAGTATTGCCTTAGCTTGTTCTAAGCCCTTTTTAAATGCTAAAGATGCTGCTACTTTAAATGCCATTTCTGATGAATCAACTGAATGATAGGAACCATCATGAAGTGTAGCTCTTAGTCCTATTACTGGATATCCTGCTAGAACTCCATGTTGAATACATTCTTTTAATCCTTTTTCTACTGCTGGGATAAAGTTTCTAGGTACTACACCACCTACAACCTTATCTATAAATTCTAGTTCAGTTTCACCATCAGTTCTAGGTTCAAATTTAATCCATACATCTCCATATTGACCATGCCCACCAGATTGCTTTTTATGCTTTCCTTGAACATCAGCTATCCCTTTTATGGCTTCTCTATATGGGATCTTTGGTGGTTGAAGTAATACATCTACCCCAAATTTATTTTTAATTTTAGATGCAATTACATCTAAATGTGTTTCTCCCATACCAGAAATAATTGTTTCTGCATTTTCTGTATCTCTGTTTATATTAAATGTAGGGTCTTCCTCTAATAACCTAGTTAATGCTACTGATATCTTTTCTTCATCACCTTTACTCTTAGGCATAACTGACATTGTCATTATAGGTTCAGGGAAATTCATATTATCATACCTTATCTTAAATGACTCCTCACATAAGGTATCACCAGTGCCAGTATACTGTAATTTTGCTACTGCTCCGATATCCCCTGCTATTATCTCCTTAACTGGAGTTTGTTGCTTTCCTCTCATAAAATATAAATTACTTAATTTTTCTGTTTTATCTTTTGATGAATTATATATATTTAAATCTCCTCTAGCTTTTCCAGTTATAACTCTAAACAATGATAACTTTCCAACGAATGGATCTGCTATACTTTTGAATACAAATGCTGAAAATGGTTTATCCTCATTATACTCTTCAAAAACTTCTTCTCCAGTATCTAGCTTAACAGCCTTTTGTGGTACAGCATATTTAGGTGATGGGAAACAATCACATATATCATCTAATAATACTTCCATTCCTATATTTTTTAATGCACTACCACACATTACAGGTGCTATGTCCCCTGATGTGCATCCAATGATTAATCCTGCATATATCTCCTCATCTGTTAATTCACCTTCTGCAAAGTATTTATTTAGTAATTCCTCGTCTGTTTCCGCTACTGATTCCATAACCATACTTCTGCATTCTTCTATTCTTTCTTCTAATTCTGCTGGAACACCTGCTTCTTGTACTTTACCTTTATCATAAATATATGCTTTTCTTGAAATAACGTTTACTACACCCTTAAAATCCGCTTCTTTTCCAATTGGATATTGTATTGGAACTACCGGCATACCGAAGGACTCTTTTAAGGAAGCAAGCACTTTATCATAATCTGCATTTTCCCTATCTAATTTGTTAATAAAGAAACTTCTAGGCAACTTAATTTTATTACAATAGTCCCATGCTTTTTCTGTACCTACCTTAACCCCAGATACCCCTGATACTACTATTAAAGCTACATCTGAGGCTCTCATTCCTTCTATTTGCTCACCTAAAAAATCGAAGTAACCTGGGGTATCTAAAAAATTAATTTTCTTTTCTTTATATTCTAATGGTAGTATGGATGTTGACAAGGAAATTTTTCTTTTCTTTTCCTCGGGATCATAATCACTAATAGTAGTTCCTTCTTCTATTTTCCCTAGCCTATCAGTTAACTTTGTAGTAAATAATAACGCCTCAACTAATGATGTTTTTCCTGAGGAACCATGACCGACAATTCCTACATTTCTTAAATTAGCTAATTTGTATTCTTTCATACTCTTTATCAAGGTACTTATTGTCCCTTGATTTCACCCACCTTTCCTATAGTTTAGGTATATATATAATGCTGATAATTCAGCTTTATCTATCTATATAAAAAATATTAAAAATCTATATATTTTATTCCTAACCTTATTAAAGTAAGCTATTATATAATATATATTCTACTATTTAACTGTATTTCCTTTATCTTTTCTTAATATTCTGAATATTCTTTTTTATTATGGTTAGTTTTATCCTATACTACATATTTTTTCCTAAATTATTAAATAAATTCTACCTTTGTTAAATTATTTTTATAAGTGATATATATTTTTTATGGCACTAATCTATGTCTATCTCTTGGAAATAAAGATGTTTTTCTTACGTTTTCAATACCTAGTAATAATGCCATAAACCTCTCAAGTCCTATTGCAAAACCTCCATGTGGTGGCATACCATATTTAAAGGTTTCTATATAACTATTAAAGTCATCTGGATTTAATCCCTTGTCCTTAAAATTCTGAACAAGCATATTATACTCATGAATTCTCTGGGCACCAGAAGTTAATTCAACTCCTCTAAATATAAGGTCAAATGCTTTTGTTCCATTTTCTCCTTTTGGCATTGTATACATCGGCCTACACTCTCTACCATAATTAGTAATAAACACAAAATCAGAATTAAATTTTTCTTTAATATATTTACTTATTAGTCTTTCTCCTTCTGGATCAAGATCATTTTCATTTATAATTTTTCCGTAGTTATCTTTAATGATTTCTTTTACTTCTCGTAATTCAAATCTAGGAATCTCTTCAATTATAGGAATTTCTATTTTTAATGCTTCTATATACTTTTCTCCTTTTTCACTTAGTTCTTTCATTATAAATTTTAATAATTCTTGCTCTAAATCCATTATTGTCGACTCATCTTCTATAAAGGCCATCTCGACATCCATACTTGTAAATTGATTCAAATGTCTACTTGTATCATGTTCTTCTGCTCTAAAAAAGTTTCCTATTTCAAATACCTTTTCATATCCTGCACCAATCATCATTTGTTTATAAAATTGAGGACTCTGCGAAAGGTACGCTTTTTCTCCAAAATAATCTACTTTGAATAACGCAGTCCCACCTTCTGCCCCCTCAGCCACTATTTTAGGAGTGAATATCTCGGTAAATCCTTCACTAGATAAGAAACTTCTAAATGCTTGAACTAAGATATGCTGAACCCTAAAAATTGAGTTCTCATTTTCATTTCTTAAACTAAGAACCCTGTTATTCAAAAGTGTATCTAATGATACTTGAAGCTCATTCTTATTGATTTCAATAGGTAGCTCTCCTATCACCCCATTTAATACAGATATACTTTCTACAGAAATTTCATAAGAATTTAATGAATTTTTTCCTTCTTTAACTATCCCTATGACCTCAACAACTGCTTCATTTGAAACTCCATCTAGTGATATTTCTTTTCCTGCTACACATTGTACTAGCCCACTTTCATCTCTTAATACTATAAATGTTATATTTTTTAGCGTTCTAATTCTATGAATCCACCCTTTTAGCATTATCCTTTCTTCAATCTTTTCATTTAAACCTTTTGCCATTTCTCTTTTCATAATTTTTCTCCTTTCTAGACTAAAAAATCGGCAGGCGACTATTTTTTTCTTTTACTCTTTAGAGATGCTTAATTAATTCTTAAATTACAATTGAAACCCATTGAATTACCATATTATTTCTAATTTTCCAACTCCTAAAGAGTAAAAAAATCTTCGCCCCATTTAGGAGCGAAGATTTAAATTCACGGTACCATCCTAATTAACCCTATTAAATAAATCAATAAGTTATAATGCCACTCATGGTTTTTGATAAATAAAAAAACCTCTCTCCCTTTGCAAGGAGTGAGGTTATACCCACGGTGCCATCCTTATTAATCTCATTAAATAAGATTATCTCTAAAGCCATATAACGGTGGCTCCCGATTTATCCTACTAAAATTCAAATAAACTTCTCTGAGATGTCTTTCATTGATATAATCTTATGAAGCTCCCACCATTCTTCACTCGCTAAGAAAATTAATTATCAACTACTTTTCTCTTCATAGAATTTTATATTTTTTAAAATTATATCTCTACTTTATATCAATGTCAATATATCCTTAGATTATAATTAAAACTTATAATTTTATCCACAACCTTAAAATATTATAAATTCCTAAAGAGTAAAAAAAAAACAAAGCTATGAAAGTTTCCTTTCATAGCCTAACATTCAGATTAGTATCTTCTGTTATTTTGTTGTTTCTTTGCTCTTCTGCAATCTACGCATCTTGTTGGTTCGTTATCGAATCCTTTTTCTTTGTAGAACGCTTGTTCTCCTTCTGTGAATACGAATTCTTTACCACAATCTCTGCATACTAAAGTTTTATCTGCCATTTCAATTCCTCCATTTTAAAGATCTTCACTGGATTAACAAATTCTCTAAACTGGAGAAAATCATTATCTCATTCAATCTTTATCTTATTTTATTTGTACTATTGTACTTTTTTATAATAGCATACTAACATCAAATGTGCAACTCTTATTTTAACTATATCTTACTTTTATTTTGCTATGCCACTGGCTTTTTAATTATTGAAAGAATAATTGCAGTTACTACTGTTCCAGCAACAAGTGCCACAACATATGGTAATAGGTTAGAAACTACATTAGGAATAGCTAACACCCAAATACCACCATGTGGAACTGCTAATCCACAACCAAATGCCATTGATAATCCGCCTGCTACTGCTCCTCCTGCCATTACTGAAGGTATAACTCTTAACGGATCAGCTGCTGCAAAAGGTATTGCTCCTTCAGATATGAATGATAATCCTAATGCCCAAGCTGCTTTTCCTGATTCTCTTTCAGCATCTGTAAACTTCTTCTTTGCAATTACAGTTGCTAATGCTATTCCAAGTGGAGGAACCATTCCTGCTACCATAGTTGCTGCCATTATAGTTGAAAGTTTTCCAGCTACAAGAGTTGCTGTAGCAAATGTATATGCTGCTTTGTTTACTGGTCCACCTAAATCAAATGCCATCATTAATCCTAATATAATTCCTAGTAAAGCTGCATTTGTACCCTTTAATCCGTTTAACCACCATGCAAGCGAGTCATTTACATATGCTACTGGCCCACCAACTATAAATAACATAATAAGTCCTACTATAAGAGTTGATAACAATGGTAAAACAAGTATTGGTATTAGTCCTTCCATTGATTTAGGAAGCTTAATATATTTCTTTAAGAATAAAACTACGTAACCAGCAATAAATCCTGCTATAATAGCTCCTAAGAAGCTTGATACTTTTGTATTTAAGAATTCATACCCAGCAACATTCTGTGCTAAGAATCCTCCTACCATACCTGGAACCAATCCTGGTCTATCAGCTATAGAATATGCTATATATCCAGCTAAGGCCGGAATCATTAGTGCGAAAGACGCTTTGCCTGTCCAAAATATTGCGCCTCCAATGCTATTTGGAGAATCATAAACATAAATTCCTCCAAAAGCGAAACCTAATGCTATAAGAAGACCACCTGCCACAACAAATGGAAGCATAAATGATACACCTGTCATTAAATGTTTATATACACCAGTTCTTGATTCCTTCTCTTCAGCTTTTATTTTATTAACTTTACTAGATAAATTTTCGCTAACCTTTGTATTTAGTGCTCTTTTAATTAAAGCTTTTGAATCTTTTATGGCATCCTTTACAGGAACCTCAATTAATGGGAGACCTACAAATCTACTTTTATCAACATTTGTATCTGCTGCAATAATTACAGCTCTTGCTTCTCTTAAGTCATCATTAGTAATTACATTTTCAGCCCCTACTGACCCTTGAGTTTCAACCTTTATCTCATATCCTAACTCTTTTGCTGCCATTTGAAGTGCTTCAGCTGCCATATAAGTATGGGCTATCCCAGTTGGACATGAAGTGATTGCTACTAGTTTCATTATGATTCCTCCTTTTTTAATTTAATAGTTTACATATAAGTTCGTTATATAGTTAGAAGACCTCTAGAAAATCTTCAAAGCTACCACAATTCATTAGTTGTTCTCTAACTTCTGAATGCATTAATTTTCTTGATATTTCACTTAATACTTTCAAATGAACATTATTAGCTTCTTCTGGTACTGCTATTAAGAAAAATAAATGTGCTGGTTTTCCATCCATTGAATCATACTCAACCCCATCTACACTCTTCCCGAATACAATTGAAGCCTCTATAACAGAATTACTCTTTCCATGAGGGATTGCTATTCCCATTCCAATTCCTGTTGAGTATTCTTCCTCTCTATCTAATACTGCTTTCTTAAATATTGCAGCATCTTTAATCTTATTATCTTTTATTAACAACTCAATAAGCTCATCCAATGCTTGAGTTTTTGTCTTTGATTTCATGTCAAAATTTACTCTTTCCTTTGAAAACATATCTCTAATTTCCATAATCTATGCGCCTCACATTTCTTTCAGATATTTCTAACAAGTTTTTTACTTCATCTAATGTACAAGCTTCTGTCCCTTCTAATTGTACTGTCGAAGCTCCGCAAGCTTGTGCAAAAGTCAAGGTATCTTTATTACTTAATTTATTTAGAAGTGAATACACCATCGCTGCTACCATAGAATCACCAGCTCCTACAGTACTATTAACTTCTACCTTCAAGCCTTTTGCTAAATAAATTTCATCATCTGTAACATATATGGCCCCTTTAGAACCTAATGAAACTAAAACCTTTGATACTCCATCATTTAGAATTTCAACTGCTTTTTCAATTATTTTATTTTCACCTTCTAGTCTTTCATTAAACAGTAATGATAATTCATGGTTATTGGGCTTTATTGCATAAGGTTTTTCCATTATTGCTTTCTTAAATAGCTCCCCTTCAGCATCTAATATTGTATAAGCCCCTCTTTCCTTAGCTATCTTTATTAGCGTTGCATATATGTCATCTGAAATACCCTTAGGTATCCCACCTGATATGACTATAATATTTTCTTTTTTGCAATTTTCCTTATATATCTCTATAAATCTTTGTAACTCGTTTTCCTTTATTACTGGACCCGCCTCATTAATATCAGTATTAGTAGAATTTTTATTGTCTACTACTTTTATATTAGTTCTTGTCTGAGCCCCTATTTCAACAAATTGATGCTCTATACCTCTATTATCTAGCTCTTCTAGAAAAACACTTTTAACCATACCACCTAAAAAACCAATGGCCTTTGATTGAATTCCTAGGTTTTTTAGTACCTTCGATACATTAATTCCTTTTCCTCCAATATCAAATCTCTCTTTAGACGCTCTATTTACACTACCTAAAGTAAAATCCTCAATAATCAGTGTTCTATCTAGGGCTGGATTTAAGGTTACGGTAATTACCATAATATCATCCCCTTCGTTCTAAGTAGTTATAACTTCAACACCTACTTCGTTATATTCTTGCACTTCTTGTTCAGTTATTTCATCACTAGTTATAATCATACTTACTGCTTTTACTGGACAAATTACTGAAAATGATACATTTCTAAACTTGCTTCCATCAGCTACTACTATAACTTCTCTTGCATTATTCATCATAACTTTTTTTGTTTGAGCTTCTGTTACATTTGGAGTTGTAACACCATCATCTATGGATATACCATTGGCTCCTATAAATGCTTTATCAACCCTAAAATTTTTCAACATTCTTTCAGTTATAGTTCCAACCAT
The DNA here is from genome assembly GCF_028728205.1 of Clostridium sp. 'White wine YQ'. Taxonomy (NCBI): domain Bacteria; kingdom Bacillati; phylum Bacillota; class Clostridia; order Eubacteriales; family Clostridiaceae; genus Clostridium; species Clostridium sp. 'White wine YQ'. The sequence continues at coordinate 1,134 of NZ_JAQYUU010000012.1, read as the reverse complement.
TGCTCTTGTACTAACTCTAATGGATCCTCCCGTAACTATGACTTCTATTTGATCATTTGATGATAATTCACCAGCTATATCTATTGAATTAGTTACTATTGTTACATCTTTGGCTGTTATTCTTTTTGCTATTTCAAGTGTAGTTGTTCCAGAGTCTAATATTACTGTATCTCCATCTTTTATCATTTTACTTGCACATTCTGCAATCTTTATTTTCTTATCTTTTCTTTCATCTTTTTTATCTAAAAATGATGGTTCATAGTTGGTTCTATTATCTACTCCTACAGCTCCTCCATGAGTTCTCATCAAAAGACTTTTCTCTTCCATCTCTTGGAGATCTCTCCTAATGGTAGATTCTGAAACCTCTAATGCCTCTGCAATTTCTATAACTTTAATGCTACTTTTCTCTTTTAACATATTTGATATTATTTGTTGTCTTTCTTGCGCAAACATGATCACTCAAACTCCTTTATTGGATTTATTTGATTAATTATGATTGTTTTTGATTGCTTAATTGTATTTTAAATGATTACATTTCAATTGTCAATAATATTTCGCTCAAAAATAATAAATTTTAATCACAAGCGGTCAAAAACTTTCAAAAACACTCACCCTTAACCATAAGTTTTATTGAAAAACAAAAAAACTCAGCTTCTGCTGAGTTACTTGTCATAATAAAATGGCTCCGCGAAGAGGGCTCGAACCTCCAACCTATCGGTTAACAGCCGAGTGCTCCACCATTGAGCTATCGCGGAACAACAATTGGCGATTCCCTACTCTCCCACACAGTCTCCCGTGCAGTACCATCGGCATCTCAAAGCTTAACCGTCCTGTTCGAAATGGGAAGGGGTGTTACCTTTGTATCATCATCACCAATTTTACTTCTAAATTTTCTATCTCCTTCGCATTACGTTGTCGTCTGCGTCGCTGTGGTGCTCACATAGCTTAAAGTATGTTCCGCTCCGCGCTCCTTGACTCCTAGTACTGCTCGAATCTATCAAATTTAATGTGAATTTACTCTTATGTAAATAAATTCTTTTGTGAAAAAACATTATTTTATTAATATTGTTCTTTCAAAATTGCACATAATATCCAGTTGTTTATTTGGTCAAGCCCTCGATCTATTAGTATGAG
>NZ_JAQYUU010000011.1 GCF_028728205.1 Clostridium sp. 'White wine YQ' | reverse complement strand
TAGTATTGCAAATGGAAATGATATTACTTTAAAGTGGACTGCATCGAGCTATGCAACATCTTATAAGGTATATCAAATTATCAATGGTCAAAGAGTATTAAAACAAACTGTAACTGGTACTTCAGTAACATTTACAAATATGCCTCAGGGTGATTACAGCTATGAAGTTTATTCATATAGTACTCGTTTTGGCGAATCTCTCATCGGCAGTGCAATAAACTTCACATTAACATGGCCAGTAGTGTCATCGCCAACGTTGACTGCAACTGCCTTCAACGTTAATAACCTTACTTTTTCTTGGCAGGCAGTTAGCTGGGCAAATGAATATCGTATCTATGAAGTAACAAACGGCACATTACAGTTAATCTATAAAGGGTCAGCCCTAACTTATAAAATTTATAATCTGTCAGAAGGTACTCATGTTTACCAAATTACCGCATATAATACTCGTTTCGGTGAATCAGCATTATCTGATATGCTAACTGAAACTATTATCTATCCGGTCATGCAGTCCCCAGTGGTAAACGTAAATGTTCTAGACAAAACAAGTGTTCAACTTACTTGGTCCTTTGTAACTTATGCTAATGGTTATAACGTATATGAAATTATTAATGGTGCTCCAGTTTTAATAGCAGAAAACATAAATAATTTATCTTATACGCTTACTAATCTTTTGTATTCAAATCATCAATATTATGTTACAGCATACAGTAATTCATTTGGCGAATCAGATCCATCTGGCATTGCTCTAGCAAAACTTATCGTTGATACTGCACCACCAGTAACAAGTATTAATGCACCAACCAACTGGACAAATCAAAGTCAACTGACTATTACTTTATCTGCAACTGATAGCGATACTGGTATTGCTAAAACCTTCTATTCAATTGATGGTTCTGACTATATAGAAGGTACTTCTCTCACTGTACAAGGTGAAGGAGTCCACAAAATAACATACTATTCAGTTGATAACGCTGGAAATACTGAATCTATCAATACTGTTTATGTAAATATCGATGAGTCTGCACCAGTCACTACTTCAAATTCACCTGCTGGCTGGTCAAAGAATGATGTAACTGTAAAATTAGCTGCAACCGATTCTTTAAGTGGTGTTGCTAAAACCTTCTACTCAATTGATGGTTCCGACTATATAGAGGGTACTTCTTTCACTGTACAAGGTGAAGGAATCCACAAAATAACCTTCTACTCAGTCGATAATGCTGGAAATACTGAATCTATTAACACTATTTATGTAAAGGTTGATAGGACTGCACCAGTCACTACTTCAAATTCACCTGCCGGCTGGTCAAAAGACGATGTAACTATAAACTTAGCTGCAACTGATTTATTAAGTGGCGTTGCTAAAACCTTCTACTCAATTGATGGCTCTGACTACATAGAAGGTGCTTCTTTCACAATACAAAGCGAAGGAATCCACAAAATAACCTTCTACTCAGTCGATGTTGCTGGAAATATCGAATCAATCAATACTACTTATGTAAAGATTGATAAGACTGCACCAACTACAACAATGAATCTATCAAATGAATATAAGCTTGGTTCTACTTTACAATTAGACTATATAGCAAATGATAACCTTTCAGGTGTGGTTAACGAAAAAGTACTTGTTTTTGCTCCAAATGAAACTACCGGAAAAGTTATAACTAATGGTTCAAGCATTCAATTTGATAAACCCGGTGTTTATACTATTATTGTTACTGTAACTGATGCTGCTGGCAATAGCACTACAGTACAAAAGCAATTTACTGTTTATATTCAAGCTAATATTGAAGTAACGTCTAAAGTTATTAAAGGAAATAATGGGGTATTTACTGTTCGTGTTGATATGCCATCAGGATATAGCACTAAAGGCTTTGACCTCAATACAGCAACACTAAATGGTGTAAATGCTCTTACAAGCAACAATGGATACTATAATCAGGCAAAGCTTGGTCAGTTCAAGTTTGAACGTTCAGATTTTAATTGGACTTCATCTCAGATGGTAGTTGAGTTCCGCTGCTACATTAATGGTTATCTAATAATTGGACAAACTATAATTAATGTTCAGATATAACTTTTTATTAACCATATTGTCCTAATACGAAAAGCATACATGAATTTGTATAAATCAAATTTATGTATGCTTTTTTCATATGCATATTCAGTCTTACAGAGAAGTTAATTATAAGTATTTATGAAGAACATAATCTCTTTGTTCTTAACTTCAACCAAATCTTCTAGTTCTTCTCTCCATTTATTTTTTCTAGTTGCTTTACCTAATATAAATAACTATCGTCAGACTTACGCTAAATTAATGCTATGTATCTCATAAGTTCTTTTTATAATTATTTAATCATATTGACAAACCTCATAACTTTGATATAATATTGACCATACGTTCAGTCAAAAAATAAGGAGGCCAATTTATGCCTAGAACAAAAGAACAATTCGAAGCTATACAAAATGAGTCAAAAGCTAAAATTATGGAAGCAGGATTGAAACTTTTCATCAAAAGAGGGTTATTAGGTACAAGTGTTAATGAAATAGCTTCCCTAGCTGGTATAAGCAAGGGGTTAATGTATCATTATTACAAATCAAAAGAAGATTTATATTACGAATTGGTTGGAAATGCAATAGTTTCATCAAATGAATATATGTATAGCCTTTTGAATAAGGATATGAGTCCATCGGATAAAATAAGATTAATTTCTAAAACAATGATAGAGGACATCTGCAAAACTGATAATAAAGCACAATGGTTCATGTTTATCATCAAATTTATGATGAGCGAAAATATACCTGAAGAGATGTCGGAGCATATCAATAATGCCTATATTCCTTTCGATATAACAGAAAAGATAATTATAGAAGGACAAAAGTCTGGTGAATTCAAGATGAATGATCCTAAGGCTATGTCATTGTTGTACTGGTCCTCCATCCAGGGACTATACTTAAACAAAATGATTATGGGAGAAAAATTCACTGATGTTAATTCAAATCTATTGGATGAAGTCATAATTAAATGTGAAGACATATAACAAAGGAAGGAAGATTGACGATGGAGAATTCAAAATTAGAGTCAAAATATTTAAATTCAGTTACGTGCTCAACTGTTGTTTCTGAGGATGGAACAAAAATTGGTTATAGAAGTTTTGGCGAAGGTCCTGGACTTATTGTAATTCATGGTGCTCTTAGTTCATCAGCTGAATTTATGGAATTTGCAGAAGCACTTTCAGCTTCTTTTACCGTGCATGTTTTAGATCGAAGAGGACGAGGGTTGAGCGGTCCGCAAGGAGAAGATTATTCTATCTACAAAGAATGTGAAGATGTTAAAGCAGTACAAGGAGCAACTGGTGCAGAGTATATATTCGGTCATAGTTACGGCGGTCTTGTAACCTTAGAGGCAGTTCGAAAAGGTATCCCAGTTACAAAAATTGCACTCTATGAACCAGGCGTTACTGTACATTCAAATCCATCAGATTGGACATGGATATTTGAGTACGAAAAAGCTATGAATAAGAAAGATTTTAGGGGAGCCTTTGCCTTTTTTGTGAGAGGTGCAGGACACACCCCTTTAACAAAAATGCCATTATGGTATGCTAAATTTATTCTTAGAATGATGATACGTGGAGAGCATTGGAAGAGAATTCAAAAACTGTTATCAGAGAATTTAAATGAGCACAAACAGGTGATGAGCCTATCCTCAACCTTCACTAATTATGAAAATATTGATACAGAAATATTATTAATCTCAGGGGAAAAGAGTCCAAAATCCGTACATGAAATGATGCAAGTTTTGAGAAACACTATACCTAAGGCCAAATCCAAAGTATTAGCTAAATTGGATCACCTTGCTCCGGAGAATAGAAATGCTCCAGTGGAAGTTGCAAAACATGTGAAGAATTATTTTTTATAACAATGATTTTTTTATTGTATGTACACTTGCTTGTGCTACAGTTCCTAGTTTTACCTTCTTATTAATATGAAGTGTAGTAGCCACAAATAATAAGGACATTCTTTCATAAAAAAGGTCAGGAATATTGGAGACTTCTTCATATTTCCGACCTTTTTTCCAAAAGTATAAGGCCTTTTAAAATTATGAATAAAACCCTCCGTTACTTATGGTACGGTTCACCCTTCATTATCCTAAACCCTCTATAAATCTGTTCTAGCAGCATAACTCTAAATAGTTGATGAGGGAAAGTCATCTTTGAGAAGCATAATTTATAATTTGCCCTACTTAAGACAGCTTTTGATATTCCTAAGCTTCCGCCTATTATAAAGGCAATATTCGAGTTTCCCATTACCCCTTGGTTTTCTATGTAATCTGAAAATTCTTCTGAGCTTAATTGCTTTCCAGCTAAGTCCATAGCTATAACAAACATATTATCCTTAATTTTATTTAATATTGCTTGCCCTTCTTTCTCCTTAATAGCCTCTTCTTCCTTCTCTGAAGCATTATCAGGAGTTTTCTCATCCTGAAGCTCTATTATCTCAAGCTTACAATACCTAGATAGTCTTTTTGCATATTCATCTATTGCATCTCTTAAGTATTTTTCTTTCAATTTTCCAACTGTAATAATTGTTATATTCATTTTCTTCTCCTTTTATATAGAGTTCTATAATAATTATATCTTAAAATAAAAAGAGCGCTATACCAAAAGCTTGATATAGCACCCCTTATTATTAAAAGCTCTTAAGTTACGCTAGCCCTATACTATTACGCCTTAATAAGCTTACAATAAGCTAACCTATAAAATAATTAGTTATTTCCTCTGGTTTATTAAATACAAGTTCGCATTTAATATCCTCTGTTTTCTCTGCATATCTACAGTGACCAAACAACATTCTTGCAGCACTAGCTGCTTCATAATCTACCAAAGCATCTCCAAGGTATATTGCCTCTTCACCTTGAATCTTTGCTCTTTCCATTAACTTTAATAATGGATCTGGATTAGGTTTGTGTTTTTCTGTATCATCTTTACATATAAATACTTTAAAATATTCTAGTATACCTGCTTCCCCAAAGTCTTCTACTAATTGTGCTTTAGTTTTAGATGTTACTATTCCTAAGGAATATCTTTCTCTTAGTTTACTAAGCGTATCTTCTATTCCATCAAATATATAATTAAATTTTGCATACTTCTTTACATTATCGCTCCACTGTTTCCAAGTGTCTTTGATTAATTCTTCTTTTACTCCAAGTTTACTTAATGCTTCATCTCCTGGTATTCCCATTAAGTATCTTAGCTCTTCTTTTGAGTATTCTAATCCATATAAATCTTTCATAACTTCCTGCAGTCCTAAAAGATTTGATAAGGCTGTTTCTATTAAAGTTCCATCAACATCAAAAACAATCCATTTAATCATAAATTTTCTCCATAAATATTATTTAGTCTCATTTTTAATAAGCTTAATGCCACTATTCATAGCTTCATTAGTTAAATAAGCTATTCCATCCAAATAATCATCGCTACTATCTTCTGATAACATTATCTTTGGGATTATATTGTTTGGAGCGTAATTTTTACACTCTTCCTTTATATCTTCAAAAAGGTTTCTCCTAAGCGAATCTCCACCTACTACAATAAATGCAGGGTTTATAATACAGTTTACTGTAGTTATAACTTTGGCAATAATTTTTGCATAGCTTTTATCATCAGGATCATCATTTAATACTCTATTTAGATGTCCTTCTTTTCCTATTGGTATAAAGCCTAATTCTCCAGCAAAATTATTTTCTCCCCTTACAAGCTTTCCATTTGCTATTATTCCAGCTCCTACCCCTGATTTAGTGAAATTTATATACACAAGGTTTAAGGTATTAATATCTACTTCATTCATTTCTTTTATATAATTCATACTAAAACCCAAAGCTATCGCATTTAAGTCATTTTCAAGTATAACTGGAATGTTATATTTTTGCGAAAGATATTCCCCAATATTTGATTTACTCCAATTGTTAAGATTTCTCCCAGAAAAAAAGTTTCCCTTATCAACTACTCCAGATACCCCTATTCCTATCGCCTTAATTTTATATACTTTAAACATATCTTCTATAAACTCGTATATAGATTTACCTTCAGCTTTAATGGATCTTTTCTCTACAATATCCCCTAATTGATTATACGTTGCATAATTAATATTTCTATCATCCATATAAAAAGATAGAGAAAACCTATTTCTTAAATTTAAAGCATATCTTTCTGCTCTTCTTCCACCGCTTGAATCATCATAGCCTACACTAACTATTTCTTTATCTATAATTAATTCTTCAATTAATGTTCTAACTGTTGTTGTGCTTATTCCTGTATATTTAACAATTTCTGCTCGTGTTGCTGTGGTTTTTTCCTTTAAAACTTGTTTTATTAACCCACTATTAACTTCTTTCATTATCTTTGGATTTCCTGATAACTTATTCACACTCACACATCCTAAATATAAATTAAACTTTTGTCGGATACTTTTAAAAGTATCTAATATAAGTATATTCCTTTTAATTTAGAAAAACAACCCTATAAAGAAAAAGAGTTGGATTATGTAAAATCCAACTCTAAATTTCTATTCACTTGCTCGTTTCTTCTTTGCACCATAAAGTCTATATGCTGTAAGAATTGCACCTAAAACACATATAGCTGCTGCTGAATAATAAACCCATCTCATTCCATATATAAATACATCATCTCTGCCATTTACGTAGCTAGTAACATGATGCCCTATCTTCGCACTCATTCTGTTATATAAAAGTGTTGTTGATAAGGATACTCCAAATACCATACCTAAATTTCTCACTAGGGCATTTATACTTCCTGCAATGCCTAGTTTATGCTTAGGCACTGTAGACATAACCAATGAATTATTAGGTGATTGGAACATACCATTTCCCAAAGTCATAATAGCTATAAACATTATTAATAAAGCTACAGCTGAATATTGATTTAAGGTTCCAATTAATAATAACCCTATACTTGTTAATATCAATCCTATAAAAGTTAGTACTTCAGATCCTATTTTATCTGATAAATATCCACTCATAGGCGCTACCACAGCTAATATTATAGGCGACACCATCATAAGTATTCCAGTAAATGATGGTGAAAGCTTCATAACATCCTGCAAATAAAATGGAAGTATTATATTTGAGGAGCCTATGGCTACAAAAGAAATAAATGCACAGAACACGCTTAGTGAAAACAACTTATTACTAAAGAGTTCCATATGTAAAAGTGGTACAGATATTCTTCTTTCTACATAAATAAAAACAATGAAAGCAACTATTGCTATAATAAATCCACCTATTATGAATTTATTATCATATCCAATTTCTTGCCCTTGAACTAATGCTCCAAATAATAAGATTATTGAAATCGCAAATAATAATGCTCCTTTAACATCTAACGGTTCATCTACTACCTCAGAGGACTTAGGTAATGTATTCATCGCCATAATGAATGCTATTATTCCTATAGGAACATTTATTAAAAATATATATTCCCAACTAAATGCAGATACTATAAATCCACCTAAAGGAGGACCAACCATAGAGCCTAATGCAACAAATGTTCCATTAAGTCCAAGCGCTCTTCCTCTTTCATTCGCAGGGAATACATGCGTAATTATTCCCTGATTTGTTGCCATAGTTCCTGCAGCTCCAATTGCTTGAATAACTCTTGCTATTACAAGCATTACTAAGGAATTAGATAAACCACATAATAATGATCCAATGGTAAAGATCACTATTCCTATTTTAAACATCTTAGTTTTACCTTTAATGTCTCCAAGTCTTCCAAATATTAAAATAGTTCCTACAATAATTATTAAATAACTTGATACCACCCATCCAATTGATGCCATGCTAACAGATAATTTTTTAGCCATAACTGGTAGGGCTACATTTACAATACTACTATCTAAGGTTGACATAAATGTTAGTAGCACTGTAGTAAACAATATCGTCCATCTTCTCTTATATACTGCATTATTTGTTTGCTCCATATATATTCTCCTTCATACGTTTGATGTACAATAAGCCTAAAAACAGAGATTCAACTTTTATTGAATCTCTGTTTTTAGTATTTTATCATAACTTAGATTATATTATAGCTTTACTAAAACTTTCAACTAAATCTTCAAATTCTTCAAGTCCAACAGATACCCTGATTAATGTATCACTCACTCCAAGTGCTTCTCTTTCTTCTCTTGGAATAGCTGCATGAGACATTTTAGCTGGATATGAAACTATAGTTTCCACTCCTCCTAAGGATACTGCAAAAGCTGCATTTTCTATATTATTTAAGAAATATTTTGTTTGTTCCAAAGTCTTAAACTTAAAAGAAAGTACTGCTCCAGCTCCTGACGCTTGAGAGAAGTGAATTTCTTTTCCTGGATGTCCTTCTATTCCTGGATAATAAACCTCTTCAACTTGTTCTTTTTCACTTAACCACTTAGAGAGTTTTCCGGCTGTTTCTTGATGTGCATCTAGTCTTACTTTAAGGGTTTTAATTCCCCTAAGTAATAACCAGCAATCCTGTGGTCCTAATATCGCCCCGAAAGAATTTTGAATTGCATATATTCTATCTGCTAAGTCCTTATTTTTTGCTACTGCTAAACCACCAACTACATCACTATGCCCACCTATAAATTTAGTTGCACTATGTACCACAATATCTGCTCCTAAGTCTAAAGGTTTTTGAAGATATGGTGACATAAAAGTATTATCTACTATAACAAGTATGTCCTTTTCTTTTGCTATTGAGATAGCACCTTTTAAGTCAGTTATCTTTAATAATGGATTTGAAGGTGTCTCTAAAAATATTGCTTTTGTATTTTCTTTAATAGCTTTTCTTATATTCTCTACATCAGAAGCATCTACAAAAGTAAATTCTATATTGAATCTGCTTAAAACTTTAGTAGTTATTCTATAAGTTCCCCCATAAACATCTTCACAAATTACTATGTGATCTCCTGCAGAAAATATTGATAAAACTGATGAAGTGGCTGCCATTCCAGATGAAAAAGCAAATCCCTTATATCCATTTTCAAGCTGTGCTATAGTGTTTTCTAATGCTTCTCTTGTAGGATTTCCACTTCTTGAATAATCATACTTCCCAAAGTTATCGATATCTCTTTGATGATAAGTTGATGCTTGATATATTGGTATACTTAATGCCCCAGTTTCTTCATCTATTTCGTTGCCATTATGAATTAATTTTGTTCCAAATCTCATTTATATCACCCCAATGCATATTCTAAATCTTCAATTAAATCATTAACATTCTCAATTCCAACAGAAAGTCTAAGAAGCGTTTTTGTTACCCCAAGCTTTTCTTTTATTTCATCTGGAACCTCTGCATGTGTTTGAGTTTGAGGATATGTAATCAAGCTTTCTACTCCCCCTAAGCTTTCAGCAAAAGTTATAACCTTTACTTTCTTTAATACCTTTGCTACATCCTCCACATCTTTAACTTTAAATGAAATCATTGCTCCAAAGCCAGTAGATTGTTTTTTAGATATTTCATATCCCTTAGATTCTGGGAGTCCCACATAAAATACCTCTTCTACCTTTGGATGCTTCTTTAAGAATTCAGCGATTTTTATTGCATTTTCTTGGCTTTTCTCCATTCTTATATGAAGAGTCTTAATACCTCTTAATAAAAGCCATGAATCAAATGGTGATAATGTTGCCCCAGTAGATTTATGATAAAATCTTAATTTTTCATCTATTTCCTCATCATTTGTTGCTATGAATCCTGCTAATGTATCATTGTGTCCTCCTAAAAATTTAGTTCCACTATGAACTACAATATCAGCACCTAAGCTTAATGGTTTTTGGAAATATGGTGTTAAAAACGTATTATCTACGATTACCTTAATTCCCTTTTCTTTTGCAATTTCAACTATAGCTTTTATATCAGCAACCTTCATCATAGGATTTGATGGAGTTTCAACAAAAATTGCTTTAGTATTTTCTTTAATATTATTTATTACATCATTTAGATCTGTAGTATCAACAAATGTATGTTGAATTCCAAAAGGTTCATAAATATCTCTAAATAATCTAAAGGTACCTCCATATAAATCATCTGAAACAATAATATGATCTCCTGCCTTAAACAAATTAATTATAGCTGTTATGGCTGCTACCCCTGTAGAAAAACCTATGCCCCATTTAGCTCCCTCTAACTTAGCAACCGTACTCTCTACTTCTTCTCTCGTAGGATTTTGAAGTCTAGAGTAATCATATCCAGTACTTTCATTTAAACCACCATGTTTGAAGGTAGCCGTTTGATAAATTGGAAAACTTATTGACCCTGTTAGTGGATCAAATCCTTTATCTCCATGTACTGCTGTCGTTTCAAATCTTAATACGTTTTTTTCACACTCTCCACACATATATAATGCCCCCTTAATATTTTTGGAAAATAAAAAATGCCAGAGAATAAACCCTGACATTGTGATAAACAGCAACAGAAATCTATTCTCATCTACCAGTTAATTAAAACTGCAGGAATTAGCACCAATACATAAGTTAAATGGAACCTACGCTGGTTGCTGGGCTTCATAGGGCCAGTCCCTCCACCTCTCGTGATAAGATTATAAAATTATTATTTAATTTATAAGTATTATATACACCTTTTGGTTTTTTTGTCAAACCTTTTTATGAAACTTAAGATATATATTTTAAATTTATTTCTAATATCCAAGTTCCTCATTTAAGAAAATCACATGGATTCTATCCTTATCCCCTTGGCTTTTTATCACTGTATATTCTCTACATATCCTATCTGGTGATTTACAATCCATGCAATAACCAACCCTAGTACAAGGAGTTGCTTTGTTAAGTCTCTTTGCATTTGCCGGAGCTGAAACTGCCCTATTTCTCTTTATTGCTTCATCTAAGTCCTTAACTATTTTATTAATTCCAGCTACTATTATTACCTTATCTGGTCCATATAATATAGCTGCTACTCTATTACCATTCCCATCAACGTTATATATTTCACCACTTTCAGTTATTGCATTAGAGCTAGCAAAATATGCATCACTAAAAAATGATTGTCTAAATATATTTTTTATTTCTTCTCCTGTTAAACCTTCTTCATATCTATCTAAAAAATCATATCTATTACTTCTTAAGTGTTCTATTACCCCTGTTTCAAAAAGTGTCATTGAACCACCACAAGCTACTTTAGAACCTTCTTTAACAAGTTCCTTGATTTTATCAATTAACTCATCCTTCGAATTTACAAGGTATCCGTTCATATTATTTTTATTTAGTGCATCTATTACTCTCTCAATTTTTTTCTCTTTAACATAAGCTATACTACTATCCATAACTATCCCCTCCTAAATAATATTATATCACCATAATAAATTAAAAAAAATTAGGAATCCCTTTAAAGGATTCCTAATTTATAATTATCTTTATGTTATTTTCCTGCTCCACAGCACTTCTTGTATTTCTTTCCGCTTCCGCATGGACAAGGATCATTTCTTCCAATTTTGTTTTCGTTTCTTACTGTTTTAGAATCTTTGTATTTTCTAGCTATTTCTTCTCTCTTTTCAACAGAGAAAATTCCATCCCATTGTGGTAACTCATACAAATACTCAGCCTTAGCATCTAACATATTAAAGTATAAGTTCTCAAAATCTATATCAAAAGTTAATTCTTCCTCTGCAGTAACTTTTTCTAAATCAAATGGAGTCTTTAAACTATCATTAACACCATCCACAAATCCCATTACAAACTCATTAGATGCATTAAATTCTTTAGCCAAAGCTTCTATGCTTATTTTGACTACTTCATTGTGGTTAGCTAGTAACTTTTTGTAAATTCTAGTTTCTATGTCACTATATTCTTCCCAAAAAGCTTCTTCTCCTCTTGTTTTAACATATTCTACAACCATGTCGGTCCATTGTTTGTAAAGACTCATTTTATCTTCTCCTCTTCTTTAATTATGTTTATTATAAGGCTTTTATGAACTTAATCAACTATTACGACCAAAACCCTATGAAAAATTATACTAAAGCTTATATGTAATAGCAAGTTATCCCTGTTTTTCCAAGGAATAGCTTGCATCTTTTTCACAAAAACTACATACTCCTTCTTGAACCTTCTCCAAGATTGGAAATGTTTCTTTCTCTACAATGAATTCATCTAAAGCTTCGTCTATATGTTCCTCACATGCTAATATTTTGTTATCCATATAGTTTTCTCTCCTTTTAGAATTCTATATAATTACTTGGTCTATGCCTTTCAGCAATTGCTACTCCAAGATCTACATTTACCTTAATATTGTTCTCATTAAGTACATTAATTACTGTTTGATATGCTAAATCAGGGTGATTATTTGTATTACTTAAGTGACCTAAAAATAAATTCTTAAGCTTTCCATTAGAAAATAAATCTACTATAGCTTTGCCACAATCTTCATTTGATAAATGGCCTATTTCACTTAAAATTCTTCTTTTTAGAACATAAGGATATGGTCCATACTTTAACATCTCAATATCATGATTGCTCTCTAGTAGTATTACCTCAGAGTCTCTTATATTATCCCTTATTTCCTCTGTAAATGTTCCAAAGTCAGTTGCCACACTAGCTTGCTTTCCTTTAGAAAAGAAGGTATATCCAACTGGTCCTGCTGCATCATGTGGAATATTAAATGATTTAACACTAATATCTTTTATTTCTACAGTAGTTCGCTTGTCCATCACTCTTATATTATGTTCTTTTATTTTTCCTAAACCTGATTCCATTGCACACCAAGTAGAATCATTTGCGTAGATTGGAATATCATATTTTCTAGATATTACTCCAACCCCTTTAATATGATCTGTATGCTCATGAGTTATAAATATCCCATCTAATTCTTTTGGATTTTGCCCTATGGATTCAAGAGCTTCATCTATCTTTTTTCCTGGAAGACCTGCATCTACCAAGATTTTTGCGTTCTCTGAACCAACGAAAATTGAGTTTCCGCTGCTCCCACTATATAGTGAACAAAAAATCATCTCTTGTTCCCCCAATTTTATTCAGTTTCTATTCTTGTTATTTGGGCTCCTAGTGCTTTAAACTTTTCTTCAATATGAGGATACCCTCTATCTATATGTTCTATACTTAATATTTCTGTTTTTCCTTCTGCTATAAGTCCTGCAATAACCATAGCTGCTCCTGCTCTAAGGTCTGTCGCTTTAGTTATAGCTCCAGTTAATTTCTTAACTCCATCTATAATTGCAGTTCTTCCTTCAACCTTTATGTTTGCTCCCATTTTCTTAAGCTCATCTATATGTTTATGTCTACTTTCCCATATAGATTCTGTAATAATACTTCTTCCGGCTACAGAACTTAATAAAGTTGACATTGGTTGCTGAACATCAGTTGGGAATCCTGGGTATGGTGCTGTTTTTATATTTACACCTTTTAATGCTCCCTCTACATAAACTCTTACTGAATCGTCACCCTCTTCTACCTTAGCGCCCATTTCAATAAGTTTTGCTGAAATAGACTCTAAGTGCTTAGGAATAACATTCTTAACTAATACATCTCCTCCTGTTGCAACAGCTGCAATCATAAATGTACCAGCTTCAATTTGGTCCGGTATAACACTATAGTTACATCCCTTAAGTGAGTCTACCCCCTTAATTCTTATAACATCTGTTCCCGCGCCCTTAACATCTGCTCCCATGGAGTTCAGAAAATTCGCCACATCAACAACATGTGGTTCCTTTGCAACATTTTCAAGCACAGTAGTTCCCTCTGCTAATGTTGCTGCTATCATAACATTAATAGTTGCTCCAACGCTTACAACATCAAAAAATACGTTGGCTCCTTTTAACTTTTCTGCCTTTACTCTAACTGCTCCATGCTCTATAGTTACGTCTGCACCTAATGCCTCAAATCCTTTTATATGTTGGTCAATTGGTCTTACTCCTATAGGGCATCCCCCTGGAAGGTCAACTTTTGCTTCCTTAAACCTAGCTAAAAGTGCACCAATAAAATAGTAAGAAGCTCTCATTCTCCTCACATCTTCTGTGCATGCATCTACGCTTGCAATTGTTGTTGCGTCTATTTCTAATGTATTTCTATCAATTTTATTTACAGAACAACCTAATCCCTTAAGTATTCTTTCTAAACAATGTACATCCTCTATGTCAGGTATATTATCGATTAAACATTTATTTTCACTAGCTAAAATGGCAGCTGGTAGAATGGCAACCGCAGCATTTTTGGCACCATTTATATCAACTTCTCCTTTTAAGGACCTGCCTCCCTCTATAACTAATCTTTCCATATATATTCACCCTTACTAAATTATTTATAATATAATTATAAAGTTCCCAAATTCAAAATAATTATCCATTTTTTCCATCAATTTCATATATTTAAGTAATTATTAATTATTTAGTGCTTATTTAAATATATCCATTAGTTTTCATTATAACATAAACAGAGAATATTTAAATAATTTTTTAGTGGTTTTTTTTAGTAATTTGTTGGGTTTAAGAACATTTTAGCAATATTTTATTTTTACGGAGGATATTTAATTAATATTAATAAAAATAAATTAATTGTCTTAATGACTTTTCATAACTATTCTAAACAGTAAAAAAATCGAACCATTAGGTTCGATTTTAATTATTAATAATTAGATTCAAAGCTTCCACAATCAGTGCATTCTGTTGTAGTGGCTTTCATTTCATGTTTTACTACTTGTATTTGATCTAAAGTGCAATAATCATCGTCTTTACAATGATATTTGCATTCCTCTACTGTACATCCAATGCTTTCATTATGATCCATTAGTTATTCCCTCCTTTCACTCAAAACTAGTATTGTTCTTAAGAAAATTTTTTATACTAGTTTTACTTTGTAAAAGTGTGATATAATCTATAGAAATGATGAAATTATTTACAATGAGTGAGGGTATAAAATGAGGTATTATCTAGTAGCATTATTTGATGATGAGTCATATAAACAAATTGAACCTATTCAAAAGAGTATTTCTAAGAAACATAGGTTATACAGAAATCTTCCTACGCTTCATATAACTTTGGAAATTATCGAAGACCCAAATATTGAAAAGTTAGATGCAGTTTTAACGAAAATTATAAATCCATATAAGAGATTTAAGGTAGAACTTAAGGATATAATTTGTTTTAATGAACCTCATAAATCTGTTAATCTTAAGGTGGAGAAAAAAGGATATATAAGTAGATTATCTAGAAACATAAATGATACACTAAAACTCCATGGTTTTAATGTTAGAGATAATATTGAATATTGGGATCTTCACGTATCCTTAGCAAATACAAACTTCGCTCAAAGAGAATGGAAAAAGAATGAGTATGAATTAGCTTGTAGTACTGCAAAGACTCAAGGGTTCTACGATATGGCTAAAATTGATAGAATTGAATTATGGAAGCCAGTAAATAATAAGAAAGAAATGGTTATAAAATCTTATAAATTGAAAAGTTACTAATATAAGTTTTTATAAATTCGAAAAAAATTTTTCTGAAAATTCCGTGTATTCGTTTTCCCCTTCTTTTCAATATTGAAAAGATTATGTACAATATAGAAAGCAGGTTTTGCTAAGTTGAAACGGGGGAGTAAATATTATGAATTTACAAAAGTTTTTTAATGCACAAGAAGAAGCAAATAATAAGTTAATAATAAATGAAAAGCTTAGTGATTATCAATTAACAGCTAGAAGATTCTTAGCTCTTCATACAAAAATCAGCGAATTAGCAAATGAAACTAAGTGCTTTAAGTTTTGGAAGGATTCCCAAGAAGAACTTATATCAAGAGAAAATGTTATGGTTAAATACATTAAATGTTTAAGTTGTATATTAAACATCGGTTTAGATAAAAAATATACCGATTTAGAAGATATAGAAATTAGACCTAATGATTATTGTTTAAGTGATCAGTTTTTAAATATTCTTATAGATCTTAACGACTTAATAATTTCTCCCTCACAAGATCACTATAAGACACTCCTTGAGGATTTTGTAAGTATTGGCATAAGTTTAGGCTACTCAGAAAAGATTATAGAAGATATGTTTTTTTCAGATATTTACAGCCTATCAAGATAGAATATACATATAATTTAATAAACAACTGAAGGCTAAGGAATATTAAAAGTTTTCCTTAGCCTTTTATATTTAGAGATTTTTTGTGGAATAATACTCTTGAGGTGATAAATCATATGGGAATAATTTTTTCTATAATTGCTGGTCTTGCAATGTCATTACAAGGAGTATTTAATACAAGGTTAAGTGAAAAGGTTGGTATTTGGGAAACAAATGTTTTTGTTCAAGGTTCTGCCTTTATTGTTACACTTATAATTACTTGGTTTTTCGGTAAAGGTGATTTTAAACAATTATTAAGTGCTAAAAAATTATATTTACTTGGAGGAATTTTAGGTGTAATTATTATTTTCACTGTAATGTATGGTATAAAAGATCTTGGAGCTACTTATGCCATAGGAATTATTCTAGTAGCTCAACTTACAGCTGCTGGTCTTATAGACGCCTTTGGAATTTTTGATACAACAAAAATAACCTTTGGTTTAAATGAGATCATTGGTGTTGTTCTAATGATTGTTGGAATAATAGTTTTTAAATGGAGGTTCTAAAAGTACAAAATGAGAGTATTATCAAATATTAAGTTCTTAACTACACTAACAATAAATAACATAAAAACTTACGGTAAACCCGCAGGTGTAGAGTTTAATGACCCAATTGAGAACAATTCTGTTTACTGGTATGGTCATGCTACAACAATAATAAATCTTGAGGGGAAACTAATACTTACAGATCCTGTTATTACTAATAATTTAGGATATTTTAAAAGGCAAGTTAAAATTCCAATGAACTTAAGGACTCTAAAGTTTGATTATATTCTTTTATCCCATGGTCATTCTGACCATATACATTTCTCATCACTCATGCAAATTAACAAAGATGCTAAGGTTATAGCTCCAAAGGGATATAAGAGATTCCTAAACCTTTTGGGCTTTAAAAATGTTTTTATATTAAATCATGGTAAGGTATATGATGATGACATAATAAAAGTTAAGTCCATAGAAGCAAAACATGACGGAAGAAGATATTATTTAGGAAAGCCAACTGAAAGTCATTCATTTTTAATTAAAGGAAAATATAAAAGTGTTTTTTTTGCAGGTGATACTGCATATACAGAAAACTTTAAAGGTATCAGTTGTGATATAGCTCTAATGCCCGTAGGATGTTATAAACCAGATAAGTTCTTAGCGATGCATTGTTCACCCTTAGAAAGTTACAAGATGTTTGAAATGATGGATTGTCCAATTATGCTTCCAATTCATTATAAGACCTTTATTTTATCCCTTGAAGACTTTAATGAAACTTTTACTTCATTAACTTCTATTGAAGATGAAAAAGTAGCTATTGCTAAAATAGGTCAAGTAGTTAAATTCTAGCTCCTTATTTATTATAGTGTCTAAATTAATATCATATATATATAATATAGAGAATTAATTTTTAGGAGTTAACTATGCTTTCCTCAAAAACCAAATTAGATTTTTCTCTCAAGAAAATAATTTCACTTAATTTATATAAAAAATTCAGAATAATCATAAAGTGCAAAAGTTTCCTTAAGGATATTGAACGGAAAGTCGTATCCTTTAATGGTACACATATTGGATCCTTCCCTGAATTAAACTTAATTTTTGCGGAAGTAAATAAGAGGGCCTTAGAAAGGTTATCTGAGTTTCCACAAATTGAAGTTATTTTTCTTGATGAATTCTGCCACTTATGTGGTGGACTTTCAACTATAAGTGCTAACAGAGTATCTTCAAGTACTAAGTATATGTTAACAGGTAGGGGAATCTCCATTGGAATAATAGATTCTGGTGTATACCCTCATGAAGATTTAGTTGTTCCTTCAAATAGAATTTCTGGTTTTTATGATTTTATTAATAAATATAGTTATCCTTATGATGATAATGGTCATGGGACAATGGTAGCCGGAATAATTTCTGGAAGTGGTCATTGTTCTAGAAGTTCTTTTAGAGGAATTGCCCCTGAATCTTCTATTTATGCCTATAAGGCTTTTGATTTAACTGGTAAAGGCTATATCTCAAACATATTTTTATCTATAAATACTATTATAACTACGAATGAAAAAACAAAAATTAAACTACTTTGTTTACCGTTCGAATACTTAGGAAATAGTCCATATATTCTTGATCTTTTCTCTGATGCTTTTAAGTTGCTAATTAATAACAATATTATTCCTATAGTTCCTTCTGGTAGTATGAAAAATGATTCATTATCAATTACAGGAATAGCTATGTTAAAAAATTGTATAACTGTTGGAGGTTTAGATACAACTAATGAGCCTAAGCCATATGAATATTCCTCCTGTGGTTTCTCGGGTAATATTCAAAAACCAGATTTATCTGCTGCCGCTAAAAATATAGTTTCTTTAAATACTCATAAGTACTATATTCCAGAAAGAAATGGTGTTAAGATATATGCTCCTAAATTAAATAAATCTTATGAAACCTTTAGTGGTACTTCGTGCTCTTGCGCCTATATAACTGGATTATGTGCAATTATTTTTGAAAACAATCCAAGCCTAGGCTTTAAGGATTTAGTTTCAATATTAAAATTATCCTGTGAGTCTATTGATTATGATAAAAATTTATATGGTGAAGGTTACGTAAATTTATCAAAACTATTTTAATAAACTTACTTGAGAAAAAGAGAGCTTTATTTTTACAATAAAGCTCTCTTTTTTTACTTAACGTATTTAATTGGGTTTATAGCCTCCCCATTTACTCTTAACTCAAAATGTAAATGCGGTCCAGTGCTTCTTCCTGTTGTTCCTATTCTTCCGATAAGATCTCCTTTTTTAATCTTTTCTCCAGCACTCACAAGAATTTTACTACAGTGTCCATAAACAGTTTCTACACCTTTTCCATGGTCTATCACTATCATCTTTCCGTATATACTATTGTATCCAGTATCAGCTACAGTTCCATCAAATGCAGCTTCAATAGGATCTCCTGTATTTCCAGCAATGTCTATTCCATGATGTTTAGAACCCCACCTAGCTCCATAACTTGAAGTTATGCCTCCTCTTGATGGGGGATCTAAAAATGCTACTCCACTAGAAATAGGGTCTTTTGCTCCTTTGTATATAATACTATCTGTTGCCTTTGTTATTACTTTTTCAGAAATTCTCTGCTCACTAATAACTACCCCATTTTCATAGGTTAAATCCCTTAAAACTTCTTTTGTCCCTGCTTTACCTTGAACTGTGTTGCTTTCCCCCCAATATAAATCTTTTGTTGAAACAATTTTAGTTGATGGTGGTATTTCTTCATTTACAATATTTTTTACAACTATATCTATTTTTATTAATGGATTACTTGATTTTTTATTTTCATTGTATATATTACTTGCAATAATTTCTATTGGCTCAATTTTTGATATATTTATTGTTTCATCTTCTAATTTTATATTTCCTGAAACATCAACTTTCTTTACTTCATCTCTACATATCCCATTCTCTTTTATATATGCACTAGCAAGTTCCTCAAATACTTGTTTTTTTTCCTTATCAGATGAAACATATCCTAAAGTCCTATCCCCTAAAATTAACTTTTTAGCTTTTACGCTTCCCTGCAAACTTTTGAGTATATTTTCCTTAACCTCAATATTATTAGAAAATTCAACATCTTTATTCCAACTACTTTTAAAAACCACACTAGTCTTATCTATATCCGCTTCTTCATATTTATTCTTTAAATAACTTAACACTTCTTTATATTCTTTTTTTATTTCTTTTTTATTATTTGTATAAGTAATAAATCTATC
This sequence comes from Clostridium sp. 'White wine YQ', assembly GCF_028728205.1. Taxonomy (NCBI): domain Bacteria; kingdom Bacillati; phylum Bacillota; class Clostridia; order Eubacteriales; family Clostridiaceae; genus Clostridium; species Clostridium sp. 'White wine YQ'. The sequence goes on along the minus strand of NZ_JAQYUU010000011.1, from coordinate 45,916 downwards.
ATTTATATAAACTTCATAATATCTTCTTTCATCATATATTCTATTTGAATATGTAACAAGCAGCAAAAATAGTGCTGCTAGAACTATTATCTTTTTATCTTTAGTTACTTTATTACAAAATATCTCTATATTAATTTTTCTTGATAACTTTCTCAGGCTACACTTCATTGTTAATCCTCTTTAAAACTTTATTTTTTAAACACAAATATTACTGTTCCCAAAATTTAAAATACTATACCACCAATTATTCTATTGTTAACTTTATATAATGCAAGAGTCATATTACATCTCATGGTCCAACTCTTAGACGTTTCAACTAAGAGTTGGACAGTGACATGTAAATTCCTTAATGCATTATATATATAATAAATTGAAAATTGTATTAAGCATCTCTGTTTGTTATAATATCCTTACACTTAGAAATAATTATATTTTATATACTAATTGTGTAAGTATATAAATTTTAGTGAAAGGTAGATAGCCTATGAGTACATTTATGTTAAAAAACTCACCTGTTTCTTTCACTCCTGTAAATAATATATTTATTGAAAAATATATGCCTAAAGCACGCGGCGAGTTTGTTAAGGTATATATTTTAATGCTTAAATATATTTTGTCTGGAGAATTAGGTGTTAGTTCCTCAATTATTGCTACAAAGCTTAACCTTTTAGAATCTGATGTGATGAATGCCTTATATTATTGGCAGGAAGAAGGTCTACTAAAGCTTATACCAATAGATAAAATGAATAACTTCAATTTAGAATTTACTAGTTTTGCAGAAGAAAATGAAGAAGCTTCTAATAGTATAAGTCTTCTAGATGCACTAAATACTGATTCTACTAAGGATATGTTAAAAGATATCGAAAGACTTATTGCAAGACCCCTATCCCCTAAAGAAATGACTTCTTATTTAAGTTGGCAAAAAGATTTTGGTTTTACTTCTGAGTTAATATTGTTATTAATTGAATATTGCGTTTCAAAAGGGAAAAGAGATGCCCGCTACATAGAAAAAGTTGCCTTAGCATGGAATGATAATAATATAAAGACTATAGAGGATGCTCAAAACTATATTAAAAAATCTGAAGATAAGTGGGTAAAAATAAAAAATATACTTTCTTATCTAGGAATTAAGAACTCTGAAATTATGAAACCTCAAGAGGAACTTTTAGATAAATGGATTTCTAAATACAATTTCTCACTAGACATAATATATAAAGCATGTAACATATGCTTTGAGAGATTAAATCGTGCAGATTTTAAATATATTGATGGAATATTATCTAAATGGCATGCAGACAACTTAAAGACCCTTGATTCTATTGCAGAAAAAGAAGCTGCTTATAGAGCTAAAAATACAAAAAACACATATCAACCTAAAGAAAAAGAAAAATCTAAGCTTAGATTCGATAACTTCGAGGGAAGAAATTATGATTATGATTCTTTAGAAAAAAAATTATTAGGATGGGATAATGATGATTAAAGGTTATAAAGCTGAAGTTTTAAGTCTTTATGAACAAATTAGAGAAAATGAAGCAAAAGCGTTAAAAACTAGAAAACAAGAAATAGAAAGACTTTATCCTGAAATAATTGAATTAGATCAGGAAATAGGAAAACAATCTTTGTACTTATCAAGAAGTATATTGAAAGCCGGTAATAATTCAGAAGCTTTAGTTTTAGAAATTAAAAATAAAATTATGGATCTAAGGGCAAGAAAATACGAATTATTAGTTTCTAAAGGGTATCCACAAGACTACTTAAATATTCATTATCACTGTAATATTTGTAAGGATACTGGTTACGTAGGAGTAGATCCTTGTTCATGTTATAATGCAAAGTTAGTTCAAGTGTATTATAAAAATTCTCAATTATCTGAAGCTGTAAAAAAGAATAATTTTGATAATTGGGATATCTCATTATATTCATCTCATAAATCAGATACTGAGAAATACTCTCCTAGAAAGAATATAGAAACTATTTATCAATATGTTTTAAAAGAGTACATTCCAAATTTTAAAAATCATAATGAAAATTTATTATTCTTTGGTGGCCCTGGTACGGGAAAAACTTTTTTATCTGATTCTATAGCTAAAGATTTGTTAGACAGTGGTTATTTAGTTCTCTATAGAACTTCTGACGAGCTTATTAAGAACTTCAGAGAAATAAAATTTGATAATAATCGTGACTTAGAAGAACTTCTGATTAACTGTGATTTGCTTATTATAGATGATTTAGGGGCAGAACAGATAACTGAGTTTACCATAACTGAATTATTTAATCTTTTAAATGCTAAATTATTAAAAAATAAGAAGATGCTTATTTCAACTAATCTTTCTCTTATTGATTTAGCAAAGAGTTATACTGAAAGAATTAGTTCAAGATTAATTGGAAACTTTAGACTATGCAAGTTTTATGGAGACGATATACGTGTTAAGCTTAACTTATTAAAACCAAATAGAGGTTAGAGTCTTATTAATTTAAGGCTCTATTTTTTTATATAAACTTTAAAATATTATAAAAAGCAAAAAAGTCTTAGTAATACTAAGACTTTTTCTTTGGCGACTCAGAAGGGGCTCGAACCCTCGACCTCCGGCGTGACAGGCCGGCACTCTAACCAACTGAGCTACTGAGCCATATTAAGTTTAATTGGTGGGCACAACAGGGATCGAACCTGTGACCCCCTGCTTGTAAGGCAGGTGCTCTCCCAGCTGAGCTATGCGCCCATATAATAAATCTGAGATAAAATGGTGACTCCTAGGGGAATCGAACCCCTGTTACCACCGTGAAAGGGTGGTGTCTTAACCGCTTGACCAAGGAGCCATATTAAATTGGAGCTGGCAATAGGAATCGAACCTACAACCTGCTGATTACAAGTCAGCTGCTCTACCGTTGAGCCATGCCAGCAAATAATTTTTTGTTTTATTAAATTAAATGGCGACTCAGAAGGGGCTCGAACCCTCGACCTCCGGCGTGACAGGCCGGCACTCTAACCAACTGAGCTACTGAGCCGTATTAAATTTATGGTGGGCACAACAGGGATCGAACCTGTGACCCCCTGCTTGTAAGGCAGGTGCTCTCCCAGCTGAGCTATGCGCCCATAAATAAACATGGGATAAAATGGTGACTCCTAGGGGAATCGAACCCCTGTTACCACCGTGAAAGGGTGGTGTCTTAACCGCTTGACCAAGGAGCCATATTAAGTTTACTTTTGGTTGAGTTTTAATTGGCGACTCAGAAGGGGCTCGAACCCTCGACCTCCGGCGTGACAGGCCGGCACTCTAACCAACTGAGCTACTGAGCCGTATGAATTTATGGTGGGCACAACAGGGATCGAACCTGTGACCCCCTGCTTGTAAGGCAGGTGCTCTCCCAGCTGAGCTATGCGCCCATAAATAATTCATGGGATAAAATGGTGACTCCTAGGGGAATCGAACCCCTGTTACCACCGTGAAAGGGTGGTGTCTTAACCGCTTGACCAAGGAGCCATGAATAACAACAACCTTATTCGGTGATTACTCTCGGAGCAACCCGACAAAGAATATAATACCGAAATTTAATAATAGTGTCAACACTTTTTTTATTTTTTTTAATAATCCACCTAATTTTACTCTTATTTATAGATTATTTAAGTTATATTTTACAAGAAAAGACCATCCTTTACAAGATAGTCTTTCAAATAAATATAACTATTTGTATTAAATTACCTATCTTTATGGTTTTTTGAATTTGCATAATGGCCTATCTTTTCGCCATTTTCAACTCCAATATCTGCTCCACCCTTAGGAAACATTTTTCTAAGTTCTGCATTAGATTTTTCTCTGTCTCTAATTCTATTTTTATTGTCATCCATATGTAAGTCTCCTTCCTCTATCCAAGAGCAATTAATGCACATCCTTCAATAGCTACTATATCATTTTCTTTGCAGTAATCTAATATTTCTCTACTTTCTGCTCCTGGTTGAATTAAAATATATTTTATGTTTAAAGTTTTTGCTTCTTCAATAAATTTTATTCCACTAATAGGATTTATACATAAGTCTATAACATCAATTTTATATGGAACTTCTTTTAATGTTTTATAGGTTCCGTCTCCTTTAGGATGTACTCCTTCTACATTAAAATCTCTTGACTTTAATTTTTTTAGTATCTTGGCGGCGTATTTACTTTCATTTGTAACATCCCCCACTACAACCCAATTTTTAAAACTCAATAATTCAGTAGCATTCATTTTCTCTACCTCCTTTTGTTACATATAGTTAAAATCTACTATATAAATTAATTATATACCTTTTTTCTTTTCTTTGCATATTCACTTTTCTCCCCTAGTTATATTATTTCAATAATGATACAATTTATTTATTCTAATTAATCAAAATGTTAAAAGGAGAGTTTGATATGATACATCATGAATTATTAATAGTTGGTGGTGGTGCTTCTGGTTTACTTGCAGCTATTTATGCAAAAGACTTAGGAATTGACGTTGCAATTTTAGAAGCTGGAGATAGAGTTGGTAGAAAAATTTTAACAACTGGAAATGGACGTTGCAATATCTCTAACTCAACAATAACTTCTCCTTTCAAAGGATTTCACAGTTCAAATGAGAAATTTCCTATAACTACATTAGAAAATTTTTCAGTAAATGATACTATAGATTTTTTTTCATTTTTAGGTCTTCCTATTGTGGAACTTGAAAACGGAAAATTATATCCCAAATCATTACAAGCCTCTTCAGTTGTTGATGTTTTGAGGTTAGCCTTAGAAGATCGTAGTATTCCTGTTTATAATTCTTGTAAGGTAAAATCTATCCACAAGAATAAAAAATTTATTTTATCCACAAGCAATGAAGAATTCGACTCCTTCTCCTGTGGAAAATTAATTTTAGCCTGTGGAGGAAAATCTGCTGAAAAAACTGGTTCTGATGGCTCTGGATATTCCTTATCTAGAGATCTTGGTCATAAAGTTATTACTCCTTTACCTGGAATAGTGCAGCTTAAATTAGATTATCCTTATTTAAAAGCCCTATCGGGAATTAAATTTGACGGCTTAGCTTCTATTTCAATAGATGGAAAAGTTCATAGAAAGGAATTAGGAGAGCTATTATTTACTGACTATGGAATATCCGGTCCACCCATTCTGCAGCTGTCTGCACTAGCTTCTAGAGCTATTTATGAAGGCAAATCTGTTGATATCTTAATTGATATGAATCCGGAAGCTTCTCATACAGATGTGGATAATTTCCTACAAGGCCATTTAAGTATTTTTTCACACAGGAAAATTTCTGATGCTCTTATAGGAATTGTTAACAAAAAACTAATTCCTACTTTACTTAAAGAAGCTTCTGTTGATAACTTTCATAAGCCGGCTTGGGAATTATCATGGCAGGAAAAATCCAAACTTATTTCTCTAATGAAGGAATGGAAATTTAAATGTATTGGAACAAATGGATTCAATAATGCACAGGTAACTATAGGTGGTGTAGATACTCGTGATGTTAATGAGGAATCCTTGGAATCTAAATTGGTTTCTGGATTATATTTTATAGGTGAGATCTTAGATGTTCATGGAGACTGTGGAGGATATAATCTTCAATGGGCTTGGAGTTCCTCTCATAAAGCAATAAACTCTATTCTTAAAGCAAATAACCCTGAGGCATAATGCCTCAGGGTTATTTCACTATATCTTCTTCCATAGACTTGTTAAGGATGTTATATCATTTCCTTCATCATCTTTAATTAAGTGTACAATTTTAATCTTATTTCCTTCTTGCTCTTCAGTTGCACACATAGTTCTTACCATATGTCCATAAGTAATTTCCTTTATAAATACTATGTTAATGTCTTCTAATGTGTAGTTAGTAATTATTTCTTGAGGAACAACTTCTAATGCCCATTCCACATATCTCGTGTTATTAACGTGTTTATTTGAATCTATATCACTATATCTAACATAAAATTCTTTTGAATATTGAGCCTCCTCAAGCTTATCAGGTTCATTCATAGGAATAGTCTCTTCTATATCACCACTACAGCCATAAGCTTCATATAGGTCTTTTGGAATTCTAGATGGCCTTCTCCTACTAATGTCTATTAAAAAAAATAAACTCATACCCTCAGCTATTAAGTTATCTTTTTCATCATATAAAAAATACTCTCTATAGGCATAGAACTTTTTAAACCCTGTTGGAATAGTTTTTATCTTAATATTTTCACCAAAACCAGGATACCGATATATTTTAAGATTGTATTTATAAAACACCCAAGTTAAGTTCTTCTCTAGTAACTTATCTACCCCTACTTCTAATCTTTCGGATTGCTGCATTCCTATATCACACAAAAAATCAAAAATAGAAGTTATTTTACATTTTAGTCCTACATCTAAATTATAATAATTTATTGGATATATATATTCAAAACTCTTCCCCATCTCTTACCTCCACAATAAATACTTATACAATATATTCTATCACTTAATATATAAAACTCAAAAATTTAAAGGGTTGTAAAAAGTCATTATTCATACTTTCTACAACCCTTTCCTACTCTTTTAAGTAAAAATTTATTTATTTAATGCAGTCATTAATTCTGTCAAATTTAATCCGTGTACGATAGCAGCTTCTTCTAATGTTTCTGATTGAGCTGATGGGCATCCAACACATCCCATACCAAAGCTCATTAATATTTCTGCCTTTTCAGGATTAGTTCTAACTACTTCTCCGATTGTCATTTCCTTTGTTATCATCCTTACCACCCTCGCTAAAATAGATTCGTTGCTGTTCCCAACAAAGAAATTATATTATTATGTTAAAACAAAGTCAAGTATTTTAGTCGGATTTAATTTTGTTAAATTTTCGAAACATAATTTTCTCTCTTTGAGTAAAAATAACCATAATAAAAATATTAAGGAGATCATTATGGAAAAGAAGAGTTTACTATATAACTTATTAATATTAAATCTATTTTTAATCTTTATATTATTATTGTCAAGATCCACTATTTTAATAACTTTTATTAAAAAAGCTTCTAAGGTAATTATATTACCTATAGTTATTGCTTTATTCCTATATTATCTTATAAATCCCTTAAAAAGATTATTCGTTAAAAAAGGACTCTCATTAAAATTATCAGTTTTTTTATCACTAATAATTTCATCCTTAATTTTATATGTTTTTTTCTTTATAATTATTTCAAATCTTGTTGAGCAAAAAGATTATTTTATTTATAGAGTTTCTTTATTAATTACTCAATATAAAGACGGAAACTTCAATTATATTAAAGATCTACTTTCAAACTACATTGATTTTAATGCTATTAAAGATTATTTTATGAGCCAAGGACAAAATTATATATCAAGAATAATTTCTATTCTGAGAGCTTTATTTGATTTCGGATGGAATCTTTTTTCTAATGTAATTTTAGTTTTATTAATCGTTTATCATCTATTAAATGGTGATACAAAATTTAAAAAGTACTTATTATCCTTACCTTTTGTAAGAAAGCATAAAAGAGCTAATTATATTATTGAAGAAGGTGATACTGTTCTTTCTAAGTACATAACTGGGCAGGCAACAGTGGCTTTTTTTCTTGCCCTTTCAGTTTTTATAGGTTATTTAGCTATAGGTTTTCCTGGGAAATTATTTTTATCGTTACTAACCTTTATACTCGCCTTCATACCTTTTTTGGGGTTTTTTATATCCATGATTATTCCATATATAATTGCTTTGACTATGGGGCTTCCAATGGTTATAAAACTTACTCTGGTTTTTATGATAGCACAAACTATTAAAGGTAGGTTTATTGTTCCTTTAGTTATGTCAAAAGCAATGAAAATACACCCTCTTACTGACATATTCCTAGTAATAGCTGCAGCTACTATATTTGGGATTGCTGGTGCATTTCTTGTAGTGCCAGTATACTCTATACTTAAAATTGTTTGGAGCAGTCGTAATATTGAATTGCAATAAAAAAAGAGGGGTATACCCTCTTTTTTGTTATTAAAGCTTATTTTACTCTTATAGTTTGATCTCTCTTAGGTCCAACTGATACTATATCAATTTTTACACCTGTAATTTCTTCTATTCTTCTTAAATATACCTTTGCATTTTCCGGTAACTCATCATAGCTTCTTGCTTCTTCTATGCTTTCATCCCAGCCATCAAATTCTTCATAAACTGGTTCACATTTAGCTAAATCTTCAAGAGATGCAGGGAAATAATCTATTACCTTATCCTCAAACTTATATCCTACACACATCTTAATTTTATCTAATCCTGCAAGAGTATCTATTTTAGTAACTACAAGAGATGTTAATCCACATACTCTAACAGTAGTTTTTAATATAACTAAGTCTAACCATCCACATCTTCTAGATCTTCCAGTAGTAACGCCATATTCATGCCCTTTTTGTCTTATCCATTCACCAGTCTCATTTTCTAACTCTGTTGGGAATGGTCCCTTACCAACTCTTGTAGTATATGCTTTTGCAATTCCTAAAGCATTTTGGATCATATTAGGGCCAATTCCTACTCCACTTGCAACTCCACATGAAGTTGTATTTGATGAAGTAACATATGGATAAGTTCCGTGGTCTATATCAAGAAGCATTCCTTGAGCTCCCTCAAAAAGAACATTCTTATCTTTTTTAATTTCATCATATACTCTAACTGAAGTATCTTGAACGAATGGTCTTAATCTTTCAGCTAATTTTGAGTATAGATCATATATTTCATCAAATGATAGCTCTTCGCCACCTAAAACCTTAGTAATATATGGGTTCTTAAGGTTTAAGTTTTCAGCTAACTTTTCTTTAAATACATCTTCATGAAGAAGATCACATATTCTAATTCCACTTCTCTCATATTTATCAGTATAGCAAGGTCCAATACCCTTACCAGTTGTTCCTATATCATTCTTTCCTCTAGCTTTTTCTTTAAGTTTATCTAAAACTTTATGATAAGGCATTATTAAATGTGCTCTATCACTAATTGCTAGCTTCTCTGGAGTTACCTTAACTCCTAAACCTTCTAAATAATCTATTTCTTCAAATAATGCAACTGGGTCAACAACAACTCCATTTGCAATTACATTTAATTTATCATCATATAATATTCCTGAAGGGATTAAATGAAGCTTATATTCTTTATCTCCAACGACTACTGTATGTCCTGCGTTGTTTCCACCTTGGAATCTAACTACTACATCTGCCTCTTCTGCTAGGTAATCTGTCATCTTACCTTTTCCTTCGTCTCCCCATTGGGCTCCTAATACAACAAATGCTGACATATTATTTCCTCCTCAAATATGCTAATAAAAATTAGCTTGTTATTAAGTATTTTGAGTGTTTATTGCTTATAAATTCACTAAATTTTATTGGTGGATTTTTATAAGTAATTAAACTTTATCCCCTATACAATACTACCAAAGTAAGTTATCAAGGTCAACAAATTAGCGAATATTTATTTATAAAAATTTTTAAAAATTCGTGTATTTTTCCATTATGTATCAAATATCTTTGAAATACTTAGCATAATCACCTTAATTTGCTTTCATTGTATTTTATAATTTTCGTATATTTGATTATAATTATAAATAAGTCATTAATAGGGTTTTTTATATAAAACTTAATAATTATTAGTTGTACTTAAAACCCTATAACTAAAATTAATCGTGAGGTGTTTTAATGGATATATATCAAGAATCACTAAAATTCCATGAAATGAAAAAAGGTAAGATAGAAGTAATTTCTAGAGTAGAAGTTAAAGATTCTATGGATTTAAGCTTAGCTTACACTCCAGGAGTTGCTGAACCTTGTAAAGAAATACATAAGGATCCTGAAAAAGCATATTTGTACACTCGTAAATGGAATACAGTTGCCGTAATCTCAGATGGTACTGCTGTATTAGGATTAGGCGATATTGGACCATTAGCATCTCTTCCTGTTATGGAAGGGAAAAGTGTTCTGTTTAAAGAATTTGGAGATGTAGATGCTTTTCCTATTGTTCTAGATACCAAAAACGTCGAAGAAATTGTTGAAACAGTTATTAGAATATCACCTTCCTTAGGAGGCATAAATCTTGAAGATATATCTGCTCCAAGATGTTTTGAAATAGAAAGCAAGCTTAAAGAAAAACTCGATATCCCTGTGTTTCACGATGACCAGCATGGTACTGCTATTGTTGTACTTTCAGGCATCATTAATGCATTAAAACTTGTAAATAAAGATATTGATAAAATAAAAGTAGTCGTAAATGGCGCTGGTTCTGCTGGGACTGCCATTGCTAAATTGTTACTTTCCATGGGTGTTAAGGATATGATAGTTTGCGATAAAGTTGGAATTCTTTATGATGGTATAGAAGAAGTGGATGATGCAAAAAAAGCCTTAGCTAAAATAACTAATTTCTCAAAGATGAAGGGAACACTAGATGATGCCTTAGTAAATGCTGATGTATTTATTGGTGTTTCTGCACCAGGAATACTAAAACCAGAAATGGTAAAAAAGATGAATAAAGATTCTATTGTTTTTGCAATGGCAAATCCTGTTCCTGAAATTTTCCCTGAAGATGCTAAAAAAGCAGGAGTAAAAGTAATTGGCACTGGTCGTTCCGATTTTCCAAACCAGGTAAATAATGTTCTAGCCTTCCCTGGAATATTTAGAGGGGCTTTAGACGTTAGGGCTAAAGAAATAAATGAAGAAATGAAAATAGCCGCAGCTTATGCTATCGCAAATTCAATTTCTAGTGAAGAATTAACTGAGGATTATATTATACCAAAATCTTTTAATAGAGATGTTCAAAATAAGGTGGCTGAAGCTGTAAGAAATGCAGCTATTAAAACTGGGGTTGCAAGAATATAGTTTAAAAAGTCATAAGAGTAAAAAAATAAAGCAATTTATTAATTGCTTTATTTTTTATTTTTAATCTTTTTTCTTAGATTTAAATATACCAGGTTGACGACCTGTATTTCCTGTAAAGTTAAATCCAGTTGTCGAGCTAGATGATTCATTAGTTTTATCAAATATCTTTTGATTCTCTGCAATTTGTCCTTGAGAATCTGGATTTTTATTTTTTCCCATTTCCATCACTCCTCACGATATATTCTTTATTATTTTTTGCTCAATAAGAGATTATATACTTATAGAAAATTTCATGAATTAGGTTAATAACGGAAAAAAACCTAGGTCTGCCCATGACCTAGGTTTTTAGAACAAAAGTAAATATTAAGAGGAGTCTTACTTTGTTATATTAATGTGTGTTGCTATTGTAAAGTCAAGAATAATCGTTGGTTTCTCAACTGTTGATAATGATTATCACTATCCTTGAGTTAAGTATATAATAGTTTTGCACTGCTGTCAACAAATTTTAATATATATTTTTATAATTAATTTTATATGGATTTTTTATAGAAAACTTAGTTTATTCTTGTTTCAATAAGTTATTAGTTAAACTAAAATCCTATTATGATTGCTAATATTATTCTCTCTTCTTAAGTTTTATATACTGTCCCAAAAATCTAATAGTATAGGTTGGACTATTTTTACATAAGATATGTATAGAACTTTAGAAGGGAGGTTTTTATTATGAATCTACCTATTATAAAGTCTCCAATTTCATTAAGCTCAAAAGAGTTTTTTGAATATATTTGGGAAAAGTCTTTTCAAGATAATAAAAATAAAATAAAGGCAAATAATACATTTTTCAAACCTTACATATTAGAACTAGATAATGAAGTAATTATCTATGCTGATATTCCTGAGGTACTAGAGGAAGATATAACCATAAGTTACGAACACTTTTTTTTAATTATAAGTATAAAAAATCTAAACATTACTAATAATGATTTTAATATTACTTCTACTAAAGCATCATGTGAAGTAAGAAGAATTTTCTACATACCTTATATCGACATTGATACGCTTAGTCTAAATGTTGAAAATGGAGAATTAGCTTTAAGTATAAAAAAATGTATATAATCAAAAAGAGATATCAAAAGTAACCTTGATATCTCTTTTAAAAAACTTATTCTTATGTTAACTTGCTTATAAATAATGTAGCTAATCCTAAGAAGAAAAAGAAACCACATACATCAGTAAAAGTTGTTACAAATACAGCAGAGGCTAATGCTGGGTCCACTCCTACTTTTTTGAGTACTACCGGAACTGCATATCCGACAATTGTTGCCAATGCCATGTTAAGTATCATTGCTATGCCAACTACTAAACCAAAAATAGGATTACCTGACCAAAGTACACCAAGCATACTTACTGCAACTCCAATAGCCGCTCCATTTACCAACCCAGTTAATACTTCTTTAAAAAATACTCTTCTAGCATTTTCACCAGTAAGCTCCCCTAATGCTATTCCTCTTACTATGAGAGTTAAGCTTTGAGTACCTGCATTTCCACCCATACCTGCCACAATAGGCATAAAGCTCGCCAATATTACTACTCTATCTATCGTTCCATTAAATATATTAACTGTTGCTCCTGCTAAAATTGCTGTAATTAAATTAACGAATAACCAGGGTAATCTACTCTTAACTGATTCTCTAGCTCTTCCATCTAATACTTCACCTTCATTAAGTCCTCCAAGACGGTATATATCCTCATTATCCTCATCTCTAACAACTTCAATAATGTCATCTAGCGTTATTACTCCAAGCATATCTCCTTTATCTCCAACAACTGGCATTGCTTGAAATCCATATTTCTCAAATATTACTGCTACATCTTCCTGATCCATAAAAACTGGAATACTCTTCACATTTTCATGCATTATATCCCTTATTATTATGTCAAATGATGAAATAACAAGTTCTCTAAGTGATAGTATTCCTTTTAAACTTTCTTCTTCGTCTAAAACATATAAATAATACACTGTTTCTGCTTCAATTCCTGCAGTTTGAAGATAAGTTAATGTTTCTGCTACTGTCATGTTTTCTTTTATGGCAATAAATTCTGTTGCCATAAGTCCACCAGCGGTATCCTCTTGATAAGTTAGTAGTTCTTTAACCTCTTCTTGATCTTCCTTGTCTAGCGCTTCAAGTAATTTATTAGCCTTATCTGGTTCAACGCTTAAAAGTAAATCCGTTATTTCATCTGAACTCATCTCATTGACTATATTTCCTTGTTCAATATCAGTAAATAGATTAAGGAATTCTTCTTTCTCTTCCTCTTCCATTTCTTCTATTACATCTGCTAATAGCCAATGTGGAAGTTTTTTAATTAAATAAGCCTTTTCTTCTTCTGACTCTCTAATAACATCTAAAATATCTGCTGGATGAATATCCTCAATAAATTCCAAGAACTCATTTCCTGGTAAATTTATAAGTCTTTCTTTTAATTCATTAATGTTTAAGCTTTTGTTCATTTTAGCTACCTCCATCTTCAGGAGGAAGCATTATAGATTGATATATATGAATCCTCCTGGATTAATATTTAGTTTTTTATTTAAATTCTTACTACTATACCCACTGGGATCCATATATCTCACCTCTTTCTATTCTTTATGTACTGAATCTAAATTTCCAAATTTACTGTATTGTCCAAGCCAAGCCAATTTTACTGTTCCTACTGGACCGTTTCTCTGCTTAGCTATGATACATTCTCCTACGTTCTTTTCTTCAGTTTCTTTATTATAATACTCATCTCTATATAAAAACATAACTAAATCGGCATCTTGTTCAATTGAACCTGATTCTCTTAAGTCTGAAAGCATAGGTCTATGGTCTGCTCTTTGTTCTGGCGCACGAGATAACTGTGAAAGAGCTATAACAGGGCATTCCATTTCCTTTGCTAATGCTTTAATACTTCTAGATATTTCTGAAACTTCTTGTTGTCTACTTTCCCCTGAACCAGACATAAGCTGCAAGTAGTCAATCATGATTAAATCAATTCCGTGCTCCATCTTAATTCTTCTACACTTACTTCGCATTTCCATAACTGATAGACCTGCTGTATCATCGATATATATTTTTGCCTTTGATAGTGGTCCTGCTGCTCTTGCAATATTATCCCAATCCTTATCCTCTAGATTACCTGTCCTTAACGCTAGCATATCTACATTAGCTTCTGAACATAACAACTTATATGCAAGTTGTTCTTTAGACATTTCCAGTGAAAATACCACAACGCTTTTTCCTTCTCTTAAGGCAGCATGCTCAGTTATATTTAATGCAAAAGTCGTCTTTCCCATTGACGGTCTTGCTGCAATAAGCACCATATCTCCTTTTTGGAAGCCTGAAGTTTTGGCATCTAGATCATTAAACCCAGAACCTACTCCTGTTATATCTCCCTTATTATTGAACAGTCTTTCAATCTGTTCAAAACTTCTCTCTAATACATCACTAAGTGCTTCATATTCTGATGTATTTCTCTTTTCTCCTATATCAAAAATTCTTTTTTCAGCTTTATCTAGAACCTTTTCTACTTCCCCTTGCTCATTATAACTAGATTCTATTATCTCTGTAGATGCTCTTATTAATCTTCTTAATGTTGATTTTTCAGAAACTATTTTTATGTAAGCCCCTAAATTCGCTGTTGTTGGAACAGATCCACTTACCTCTGTAACGTAAGTAGCCCCCCCTGCATTTTCAAGTTTTCCTGTAGACTTCAGATACTCTAACAAAGTTATTAAATCTACTGCCATATCTCTTTGAAACATATCTACAATACTTCTAAATATAACCTTGTGTGAGTCTCTATAAAAATCCTCTTCTTTTAAAGCTTCTGCGGCTTGTGCAATAGCTGTTTTATCTATAATCATAGATCCTATTACTGATTGCTCCGCTTCAATACTTTGAGGCAAACTCTTCATAAGAGTATTTTCCATAAAAATCACCTCCTTAATTTCTATGTGAATATATATAATTATAATATTTTTCCTAATAATCAATACTGAATTTTTGTTACGTTACTATTATACTAAAAAAAAGAGGCATTGCCTCTTTTTTTCTCAAAATTTTTAATATCTTCGAATATTAATTGAATAGGACTTCAATTGCTTCTTCAATTGATTCAATAGCTTTCACTTCTATATCCTTTAAACCTACTGGAATTTCTTTTTCATTATCTTTAGGAACTAAAACAAGTTTTATTCCTTTTCTTCTAGCACCATATATTTTTTCAAAAATTCCACCTACTGGTTTAGCTTTTCCTCTTAATGATATTTCACCAGTCACAGCTACATCTTGTCTTAGTGGCTTTTCTTCTAATGCACTAATTATACTTAGTGTAATTGCAACCCCTGCAGAAGGACCATCTATATTTCCTCCTCCAATAACATTAACATGAATATCATAGTCTTTAATATCTTTATTGGTTATTTTTCTAATTACAGATGCAGCATTGAAAACTGAATCCTTAGCCATTGATCCTGCAGTCTCATTAAATCTTATGGTTCCAGCTCCTTTTTCTTTAGCCTCATAAACTGATGCCTCAATTTCTAGAGTTGATCCTAAAAATCCTGATACTCCTAATCCATATATATGTCCAATTTCATATGCATTATCCTTGTCCACTCTTTCGTATGGAATAAATCTTCCTATTGCAAGAACCTCTTCAACATCTTTCAATGTTATAGTTATTTTTTCTGGAAGGTTGTCCTTTTTATTGTAAAGAGCATATCCATAAGCATCTGCTAATATATTTACAGCTTTTCTACCTTCTATAGTATATCTGCTTATCAATTCTGGAATTTCCTCTGCTAATAATACACCTAACTTTTCTGCTGCATTTTCAATAATTTTTTCTATATCCTTTGCTCCTAATGGTTCAAAATAAACTTCAGTACATCTTGATCTTAATGCAGGATTAATTTCACTTGGTTCTCTAGTAGTCGCCCCAATAAGTACAAAATCTGCTGGAGCACCATTATCAAAAAGATATTTAATATACTTAGGCGTATTTTCATCATCTGGGTCATAGTATGATGATGAGAATTCTACTCTTTTATCTTCTAATACCTTTAATAACTTGTTTTGAAGTATGTCATCCAGTTCTCCTATTTCATCAATAAAGAGAACTCCACCATGTGCTTCAGTTACCAAACCTGGCTTTGGTTCAGGAACACCTATTTCAGCTAAATCTTTTTTACTACCTTGATATATAGGATCGTGTACTGACCCCAATAATGGGTTAGTTATTTCTCTAGGGTCCCATCTCAATGTAGTTCCATCTACCTCAACAAACTTCGATTCTTCATCAAACGGAGTAAAATTCATCTTCCTTGCAGCTTCCAATGCAATTCTTGCTGCTGTAGTTTTACCTACTCCCGGTGGCCCATAAAGAATTATGTGTTGTGGATATGGCGATGCCATCTTTGATAATAGCGATTTTATAGCTCTTTCTTGACCAACAATTTCCGAAAAATCTGCTGGTCTAAGTAAACTCATTATATTTTTATTTGCTTTTCTAGCATCTAAAACTTCTAACTTAGCATATTTCTTTAATGTCTTTGCATTTTCAGGACCTTTTTGTTTCCTTATAATGCCTAATCTCATTTCATCTATATACTTATCTTGTTTTTCTACTAAAACTTGCTCAACTTGTGATTCTATTCTATTTTGAATAAATCTTTTTGCTAATTCATCAGAAACCCAATTAAAAGTATCTTCCATTGCTTCATTTACATTTTCTGATGTCGGAACTACCTTCACGCCTTTTCCATCAGATGCAATTTTATTTAATGCATAAACTCTTTCATATATTAATTCTGATTTAATATGTTTTTGAAGTTTATACTTTACTGTTCTTGCTCTAATAGCTCCCTCATCTAAAACATTTTTTAATATATCAAATAATACATTAACTTGAGACTCTAAAGAAAGTTCATTGCTCATTAATTCCTCTAATACATTTGCTTGGTTTCTTGTCCTCAATATATAGTCCTCCTTAAGTTTCAGAGACAATAACAACCTTCATCTTAGCTGTTACTTCAGGGTATAACTTTAGTTCAATATTATATACTCCTGCAAGCTTAATAGTATCCATAACTATCTTTTTCTTATCTATCTCAACTTTATATTGAGTTTTAATAAGTTCGGATACATCTTTGCTTGTTATTGCTCCAAATAATCTTCCTTGCTCACCTGTTTTTGCTTTTACAGTTATTTCTTTATCTTTAAGTTCAGCTGCTAATTTTTGAGCTGCTTCTATTTCCGCTAATTTCTTTTTTCTTTCATTTTCTTTTTTATTATTTAGGATATGCAGATTACTTTCATTAGCTTCTTGTGCTAATTTTCTAGGAAATAAAAAATTCCTAGCATATCCATCTGACATCTCTACAACATCACCTTTTTTTCCAACCTTCTTTACATCTTCTAATAATATTACTTTCATGTTATTCACCTTCCCTTAAGTAGTTTGATATAGCTGCTTTCAGTTTCTCTTTAGCTGCTTTTATATCTGTATTGCTAAGTTTTGCACCAGCCATAGTCATATGACCTCCACCCCCTAAGGTTTCTAGAATAACTTGAACATTTATATCTCCTAGTGATCTTCCACTTATATAAATATCCTCTTCTATTCTAACAAACACAAAGGACGCTTGAATACCTGTAATATTTAGTAGATCATCCGCTACTTGTGCAGCTAATACAACTTCTGTTGCTTCTGGCGGACATATGGCAATAGCTACATTATTTTCTACCTCTGCAGATTTAATTGTCTGAGCTTTTATTATATAGCTTTCTAAATCATCAGAGAAGAGTTTCTTTATGTGTATTGTATCTGCACCTAGTCTTCTCAAGAAAGATGCAGCATCAAAAGTTCTTACCCCAGTTTTGAAAATAAAGTTTTTAGTATCTATGAAGATACCAGCTAGTAAAGCTTCTGCTTCTATTACTTTAAGTTTCGGCTTATCTAGCATATACTGTACAACCTCTGTAACCAATTCTGAAGTTGATGATGCATATACCTCAATATAATTCAGTAATGCACCTTCTATCATATCAGGACTTCTCCTGTGATGATCTATTATGACAATTCTTTTGCATTTATTTAATATGCTATTTGTTTGAATATAATTAATGTTATGAACATCAACTACAATTACTAAATCTGTTTCTTTAATTTCATTTAGAGCATCTTCTACATTAATAAATAAATCGTCATATGAGGAGTCTTTCTTAACCTCTTTTAAGTAAAAATCAATATTTCTATTGTCATTGCCTAAAATTATCTTACACTGCTTACCTATTTGCTTAATTGCTGAAGATAAACCAAATGCTGCTCCAAAACAATCCATGTCTGGGTTCTTATGCCCCATTATATAAACTCTTGAACTTTCATAAACTAAATCCTTTAGTGCTCTTGCCACAACTCTAGCTCTTACTCTAGTTCTCTTTTCCAGTTCCTTAGTATTACCACCAAAAAAAGCTTGTTTATCTGGCCATTTTACAACTGCCTGGTCACCGCCTCTGCCTAAAGCAAGCTCCTTTGCTGTAACTGCATAGTTATGATTTTCTTGAGGGGATCTCCCTCCTATACCTACACCTATTGATAGAGTCACATCCATTTTATTTCCCATATCAATATCTCTTATAGTATCTAATATTTCGAACTTTTTCTTTATCTGTTCCTCTACTAACCTATCAGGTATACATAATACATACTTATTTGAGTCGTATTTTCTTATCATAGCATTATGACTTATTGCATAGTTGTTAATGGTTCTCTCAACCTCTGCGATAAGTAGAGGAGCATCATTCTCCTCCATAGACTTTGCTGCATCACTCATATTGTCAACTTCTATCAATACTATACTGTCTTTAGTCGCTGATCCATTTTCTAAATAAGTAATATCATTGAAATAGAGTAAATATGCTTCTTGCTTTTGAAAAAATTCTATTTTTTGACTATAAACTTCATATATTATATCTCTAAACTTTACTTTTTGCGAGTTTTTTATATTACTTTTTATAACTTTTTCTAGTGAAATGTCTCTAAACAAACCTACTATATTGTTATCTTTTAATTCTTCGGAATTAATTTCATCCTTAAACTTTTTATTACTCCATAATATGCTACCACTATTGTTAATTATTGCTATAGAATATAACATATTCTTTAAATTTTCTTCCATTTCATTTGATAAATAGGTAGCCATATTATTTATATTATTTTCAAATCTTTCTTGTGCCTGAAATCTCTTTCTAAGATTATACGCTGCTACTATTAAAGCCGTTATTGTAATAACTAATAGCAAGTCTATTCTATTTATTACATATACCACTATTGATATTAGTACAATTACTAATGTAAAAACTATATTATAATTTTTACTTTTTTTATTCATATGAGCCTCCTTAGGGCTATTATTGAGGTTTTATTTTTTACTTTTAAGAACCTTATTAAAGGATACAAATCCTATTTTTCTTAAGTCAACTACACTATCAACTAATCCAATAATAAACAAGAATTGGTTCGTAAAAGATATAAATAAAAATATAACAATTATTGCCCTAGTATTACTTTTCAACTTGTACTTTATTTTCAAAAAATAGCTTATTACTGCTCCTCCTATGATTGCCATAGTAAATTGCAATATAGCTGAAGATGAAAGAATAATATATTTTGAAAATGTAACATTGCCTAACTTTAATAAATAACCAATAGTTGATATTATCATCACAACTACTATAACTTTTATATTAATATACCAATTAGAGAAATTCCTTATTGGCTCCATTTTATAATTAAATCTTCTTATTACCTTCATACATATTATATATGTTAGTAAAGAAGAAAGAAGCATTGATAAAACTAATCCTGCAGGCAACATATATATTAAAGTATTAAAGTCAATGTTTGAAGCACTTCCAGTTAATTTTGCAACACTTTCTGAACTACTCTTTGCAGATTCTATCATTAGATTTATTTGCTCACTTACTGTACTACCTAAAAAAACATTTATATATAAAAATATATCTACTATATTTCCTATTAAACTTGCTATTGTTAATAAACCAAATGTCTTTACAAAACTTTGCTTATATTTTATACAATATCCAAGACTTAAGGATGTTAATGCCGTAATTATCATTGTCCCTGACATTAAAATAATATTATTAAATAAACTTATTAAAATTCCAGAAACCAAAAGTGATAATACTGCTGCTTTTAAACTATTTCTTAAGTATATAAGTATAACTGGTATAGGTAATATACAAGTTATAAGTAGCGAAGTTCCTGGCACAAATGTACTTATAGTCATTAATATGAATGTCACTGTAGCCATTATACCTGCTTCTACTATTGCTTTTGTAGAAATCTTGTTCATATTCCCTCCATTTATCTTTCGTTAATAAATTACTAGTCTCTTCTCTCTTTTAAATGATGATGTAACTTTCTTAGTGCATCACCATAATTCTCCTGATTATCCTCGTCAACAATTCCTATCCTAATTTTTTCTTTAGTATTTTCATCTATTTGTAAATATGAATATCCTAATTTTTCCCCTAATAGATATAATATAATCATTGCCGAAGATATGCATTCTAATACAGCATCTTTGGCTACATTACTTCCTCTTGTTAGTAATTGAAAAAATTCCCCTATAACACATATTAATTGCGCTTTTAATTCCTCAATAAGTTTAATATCCCCCATTATGTTAAATTCATCCTTCCTCAACAACCTCTCCCCCTCTCATCTCTTTATCCTGTATATTTATTTTAGTTTTTTTTGGATATTATTTCAACTAAGTATTTTTCACCATTCTATTAATATTTAATTATTTAGTCAATTTTTATATTTCAGTAATAAAAAAAATAAAACCCCATATGGGGTTTTATAATTTTTACTCTGTAGTAAAAGGTAATAAAGCTATGTTTCTAGCTCTCTTAACAGCATCTGTTAGCTGTCTTTGATGCTTAGCACATGTTCCAGAAATTCTTCTTGGTAAAATCTTACCTCTTTCAGTAACATATTTTCTTAGCTTATTTATATCTTTGTAATCAATAGACTCAGCTTTATCAACACAAAAAGCGCAAACTTTTCTTTTTGGTCTTCTCATTTTGCCGCCTTTTCTTACTTCTCTGCTCATTTCTTTCCCTCCTTACCTAAATTCTAGAATGGGATATCTCCGTCATCAACTGGCGTCATATCCTCTTCGAAGCTCATTCCACCACCAAAACTATCGTTTGATGGTGCAGCATATTCAGAACCATTGTTGAAACCATTGTTTTTGTTTCCAGAAGCATTTCCTTTACTTAAGAAATTAACTTCATTAGCTACTACTTCTGTAACATATCTCTTAGTTCCATCCTTAGCATCATAAGACCTAGTTTGGATTCTACCGCTAATAGCCATTAAACTTCCTTTGTTCATGTAATTAGCTGTAGATTCTGCTTGTTTACCCCAGATTGTTACTGAGATAAAGTCAGCTTCCCTTTGTCCAGTTGAAGCATTATACTTATCAACTGCTAGGGTTACAGTGGTCACTGCAGTACCATTTCCTGGTGTAAATTTCAACTCAGGATCTTTAGTAAGTCTGCCTATAAGAATTACTTTATTCATTCAAAAACACCACCTTATTTTTCTTCCTTAACTATTATGTGTCTTACGATTCCGTCTGTAATTCTGAATATTCTGTCTAACTCGCTTGGTAATTCTGGGTTAGCACTGAAGTTAACTAAAGTGTAGTAACCTTCATTGATTTTGTTTATTTCGTAAGCAAGTTTTCTCTTACCCCAGAAATCTACATTATCAACAGTTCCTCCACCGTTTTCGATAACACCCTTAAACTTCTCGATTGTAGCTTTAACAGCCTCCTCTTCGAATGATGGATGAATTACGAATATAGTTTCATACTTTCTCATTCTTTTCACCTCCCTCCGGACTATTGGCCATGCTAATGCATAGCAGGGACTTACAATTTTACAGTATATCACTTTGCTCTAATAATTTCAACATATTTTATAAAATTTCTTCTTTGTTTGTATTAGAAGATACTATTTTTTTTATTCCTTTTTGAAATTTACTCCTTGGAAGCATAACTAATCTTCCACAACCTAAACATTTTATTTTAATATCTGCTCCTAATCGTATTACTTCCCATTCAGAGCTTCCGCAAGGATGCTGTTTTTTCATTAATACTACGTCTCCCAAATTAAATTCTTGCATTTCTACTCACCCCCATATTTATATCTTATTACTTACTTTTTATAACTTCTACCTTTCCTTGTGGTCTTTCTATTCCTTCTCTTTCCATAGTAAGTTTAATTTCTTTTCTTAATTCTCTTTCTAGTGCCCATTGATACATTGGTTCTGTTTTTCCTATCACTCTTATTACTACTGCAGATACCCCTAAGGACTGCACCCCTATTACTTTAGGTTTTTCAATTATATGCTCTTTTTCAGAAGCTACCTTTTCACATGCACTATTAATTACTTCAATGGCTATATCAATATTCTCCTTATATGCAATCTCTACATCTACAATAACACTCATATCTCCTCTAGAATGATTCGTTACTTGAGAAATAGTTCCATTAGGAATATAGTGCATATCACCATTAAAATCCTTAAGTTGAGTCATTCTGATCCCTATGCTCTCAACAATACCTGAGTTATCACCTATGGTTATATAATCCCCTACTGCATATTGATCTTCGAACAATACAAAGAATCCATTTATTATGTCTTTTACTAAACTTTGGGTACCAAAGCCTAGTGCAACTCCCCCAATTGATGCAAAGGTTAAGGAAACACCCGAGAATAAATTCGCAAATATTCCTATTCCACCAATAAAATATACTGAATATCTAAGAATACTTTTTAGTACTTCTCCAACAGTATTTGCCTTCTTTTCGTCCATTGTAAATCTTATTTGACTTTTTATCTGATTATGGACAAATTTCTCAATTATATAATTTCCTATTCTCACTGCCATGTACATTAAGAGCAGTATCACTAATATTTTTATTATTCCCCAGGCTATATTGAATAAGAACTGAATATCAACAATTCTCCCACCAATATCCAATGTTTTTTTCTCCGCATCTATGGAAAATAATGATTGAAATATATACATTTCTCTCATCCTCCCTTTTATAATCTAGAAAATCCTTCTTCATTCTTTATATATAATCCATTAATCTCTAGCTGGTTATTTTCTATACTCTCTTTAACATTGATCAAGATATTCTCATTAAACCTTATACATATACCACAACTTCCTGTTATTACAGATGGGGTTGGCATAACCTCAATATCCAAATTATCTTCTTTTAATTTTTGTTCTCCTTTTATAGCTCCTATTGTATTTTTAAATACCACTAAACAATATCTATTCATATGTATTCCCTCCTAAACTTATATTATAACACTTCCTCTTTTTTTCTTGAAAATTTATTTTAACCTTTATATTATTTCTAAATAGTGTATATAATTTTAATGTCTGTCTATATTATTAGACTTTCTGTTATAATTAGTAATTAAGATAATATATTTTTATTTCACTTTATTTTAAGGAGTTTTTATGAATATTTATTTAGATAATGCAGCTACATCCTTTCCTAAACCAAGCATAGTTTCTGAATCTATGTTTAATATAATAAATTCTTTAGCTTCAAATCCCGGAAGAGGTGCATATAATTCAGCCCTTACTGGAACTAGAAGTGTTTATGAATGTAGAGATTCTATTGCTAACTTTTTTGGTTTTAATAAAGCTGAGAATGTAGTTTTTACGCCAAATATAACTTATGCTTTAAATACCTTGATTCACTCAATTGTTAAACCTGGTTGGCATGTAATAACTTCTGAGATGGATCATAATTCAGTCTTGCGCCCGCTTAATACATTAAAAGCTAAGGGTGTAATTGATCTTGACATAGTAAAATGTGATTATTCAGGTAAAATTATTTTACAAGATTTTATTGATAAAATAAATAATAATACAAAACTTGTTGTTTTATCTCATGCATCAAATGTATTTGGTACTATACAACCCTTGGATATTATTGGTAAAATATGTTTAGAGAAAGGTATTTATTTCATTATTGATTCAGCTCAGAGCGCAGGCCATATTCCAGTAAGATTTGACGACTTGAAAGCTGATGCTATTGCTTTTACTGGGCATAAAAGTCTTTTAGGACCTCAAGGAATAGGTGGATTTATAATTAATGATAAACTAAATGAAATTGCTTCTCCTATCTTTTCAGGTGGTACAGGAAGTAATTCGTCTGATTTGCTTCAACCAAGCTTTTTACCGGATAAATTTGAGATTGGTACCCTTAATACTCCTGGAATTGTAGGTTTAAGTTCTGCACTTAATTACTTAAGAACAGAAGAATATAACAATCTTTTAGTTAAAGAAAAAAACTTATTTAAATATTTTCTTGAACAACTAGATAAAATAGATAACTTAATTATATACGGAACAAAAAACTCACTTAAGTCTACACCTACCGTATCAATAAATATGAAATCAAAAGATACTTCTGAATTGTCTTATATTCTTGATAAAAATTATGGTATTATGACCAGAACTGGTTTGCATTGTGCCCCTTTAGCTCATAAATCAATGGGAACTTTTCCTTCTGGTACTGTTAGATTTAGCCTTGGTATATTTAATAATGTAAATGAAATAAATTATGTTTTAGAATCTCTTGATTCCATTGCAAAGGAGGTTATCCTATGAAAGAATTTGAAGAAAAGATAAGTAAGTTAGGAATATTTTTTATATGCTATACCCTACTTTTCTTAATATTCTTTAAAACTCTGCCTTATACAATTCCATTTGTTCTTGCTTCATTATTTGCATTAATTTTAAGACGTCCTACTAGGTATTTAATAAAAAATTTTAAGATCAAAGATTGGTTTGCATCTTTAATTACAACTATATTATTTTTATCCACGGTTATTATTTTTATTATAATTTCTGTTGGTGCTTTAGCTAATCAGCTTATAAACTTAACTAAAAATGTACAACACTATTTAACTGATAATTCTTCATATATTATGGATAAGTTTACTGAGATTCAGGATTACTTTTATAATTTAAATATTGATCCTTCTATTATCAACTCAGTTAAAGATACTGCAACTGGTTCCTTAAGCAAAATCGTTAACTATAGTGTTTCAATTGGATCTGGGGTTGTATCTTTAGCTATCTCAATAGTTTCATATATACCCTATATAATAATGGTTATTATTTTCACACTATTAGCTACCTTCTTATTCACTAAGAAATTTGCTGCTTCAAATACTAAATCCCTTTTATCTGGTTTACCAATTGAGAATAATTCTCTTTTGGGTATAATTGGAAAAATACGCCACAAATTCTTTAACTATGCACTTTCATATATGTTTTTAATTTTTGTTACTTTTTTAATTACTTTTATAGGATTCTATAGCTTTAGGATTAACTATGCTTTAATTTTAAGTGTTTTGTGTGCTATTTTGGATTTGCTTCCTGTACTAGGTATGCCAATGGTCTATATCCCACTTGCTGGATATAACTTACTTACTGGTAACTATTTAGTTGGTATTGGGCTTCTAATTCTATATGCTATTGTCTTTATTACAAGGCAAATATTAGAACCTAAAATTATGTCTACTTCTTTAGGATTAAATCCTATAGCTGTTTTAGCAGCTATATTTATTGGGATAAGCGTAAACGGAGTTGGTGGTATGATCTTTTGTATGTTCTTAGTTGTTTTTTATACTGTTCTTAAAGATGAAAAGGTATTGTAAATTTTTAGTATATTAACCTTCTTTAATGGAAATAATTCTATTAAAGGAGGTTTTTTTTATGAGTTCATTAGTATGTGATTCAACATCATCCAGTTCAGTTTTGCAGATTAGAGATTTTTTATATTCTGAATTATCTCCTGTTATTAGAAGCAAAAGGACTATTGTCATTGTCTGTATTGGCACAGATAGATCTACTGGAGATTCCCTTGGCCCTTTAGTAGGCTATAAACTCAAGTGTTTAGTAAGAAAAAATTTAATAATCTATGGAGACTTGGAAGAACCCATACACGCTAAAAATCTTGTCTCTACATTAGAAACAATTAAATCTGAGTATAATAATCCCTATGTAATTGCTATTGATGCCTCTTTAGGTAAACTTCAAAATGTAGGTAATATATATATAGAAAAGAAGCCTCTTTTCCCTGGAATGGCTCTAAATAAAGATCTTCCTTCTGTTGGTGACCTGAGTATAACTGGTATAGTTAATATTTCTGGGAATTTTGAGTTTATGGTTCTTCAGAATACAAGATTGTTTACTGTCATGACAATAGCTGATACCATCTCTAAGGGTATTTATCACTTTGCAATCAAGTCATTAGGTGGTAAGAACTCTTCTCTTGAGGACGTTCTCAATAATATTAGCTCTTCTAATTAATTCTATTCTATATTAAAATATCCCCCCTATTTTATAAGGGGGGAATGATTACTTACTATTTATAGACTTATTTAATACAGTTATTTCTTCTTCTGATAAATCATATCTTGATATTCCTTTATCTATTGGCTTAGCATATGTTGTACTTTCATGTCTTCCATATATACCAGTTAAAACAACTCCATCATCATTATCATCTAATAATGCAATTGAAAAGCTTAAGTCACTTCCAACATCCTCAAAAGCCTTATATCTCATAACGGATACCTTTTGAATAGATTTTTTCATCTTCTCTTCTAGGAATTTTCCTAATTTAACAGCTTCCTCTGAATTTTTATTTGCTTCGTCTACCTTGTCTAAATATCCTATAACAAATTCCTCTAGGTTCTTATTATTTACTCCTCTCATAAGTTTCCTATATCTTTTTTCTACTTTGTTTAAGGATCTAAAAAGTATCAGTACTAATATAAAAAGCAATAATATTACTGCTGCCATCCCTATTATTATATATACACTATAATCATTAATTGAATTTATTATGCTATTCATTTATTATGTTCTCCCTTTCCTCATGTTTCACGTGAAACAATTATAAATTGATTAATTCTAAAATTCTTTCTAAATCTTCATTAGAATAATACTCAATTTCTATCTTACCTTTGCTTCTCTTCTTATCTATATTAACTTTCGTACCAAAGTGACTCTCTAACTTTTCTCGCAAATCTTTGAGATAAGGAGATATTTCACCTTCAACATTTTCTGGCTTTTTCTTTTCTTTTCCTAAGTTTTTAATGATCTTTTCTAATTCCCTTACTGTTATTTTATCATCTATTACTTTTTGAGCCATTTCATATTGCACTTCTTTATCGTCAATCGCAAGTAAAGTTCTGCCATGTCCTTCAGAAAGTACACCTTCTATCACATAATTTTGAACTCTCTCATCTAAATTAAGCAATCTCATTGAATTTGTTATTGTAGTTCTTGATTTACCAACTCTTTCACTAAGAGCCTCTTGCGTCAAGTTGAATTCACTTATTAATTGCTTAAAGGCCTTAGCCTCTTCAATTGGGTTTAAGTCTTCTCTTTGAATATTTTCAATTAGAGATATTTCTAGTAATTGACTCTTAGAGAAATCCATAACTACTGCAGGAACTTCCTTTAAACCAGCTAGCTTGGCAGCTCTCCAGCGTCTTTCTCCTGCAACAATAATATAGTTTTCATTATCTTTTTGAAGGATTAACGGTTGAATTACACCGTGATTTAAGATTGATTTTGATAACTCAGAAATTTTTTCACTATCAAAGTATTTCCTTGGTTGTTCTGAGTTAGCTCTAATTTTATTTATAGATATGTATACCTTTGAATTTTCATCAACTTCATCAATATCCTCGCTTGGAATTAAAGCATTCAATCCTTTTCCTAGTCCAAACTTTTTACTCATACACTATCTCCCTGTCTACTTAAAAATTCTTTAGTTAAATTTAAATATGCTTCTGCACCTTTACATTTATCATCATAAAGCATTATTGGCAATCCGAAGCTAGGAGATTCAGCTAACCTAATATTTCTTGGAATAGTTGTTTTATATACTTTATCACCAAAATATTTTTCTACTTCTTTCTGAACCTCAAGGCTTAAATTCGTTCTAGCATCGAACATGGTCATTACAACACCCTCAACATCAAGCTTTTTGTTTAAAGCTTTCTTTACAAGCTGAACAGTATTAATAAGCTGTCCTACACCCTCTAATGCATAAAATTCACATTGTATTGGTATATAAACTGTATCAGAAGCTACAAGGGCATTAATTGTCAAAGTCCCTAATGAAGGAGGACAATCTATAAAAATAAAATCAAAATTCATTTCTAAACCTTTAATCTTATTTAAAAGTATCTTTTCCCTATCACTTTTAGAGATAATTTCAACTTCTGCTCCAGCAAGTTCCATAGTTGATGGCGCAATGTATAGATTTTCAACTAAATTACATTGCATAATCACATCATTTAATGGTGTATCTGAAGTTAACACATCATACATAGATTTTTCTAAAGTTCTTTTGTCGATTCCAATCCCAGAAGTAGTATTACCCTGTGGGTCAATATCTATAGCTAAGATTTTATACCCTTCCATCGCAAGATAGGCACATAAGTTAATATTAGTTGTTGTCTTTCCAACTCCACCTTTTTGATTAAAAACACATATAGTTTTCATTTATTCCCCCCCTATGCAATGAAACGCACTATACTTTCTATTATATATTTTTCTACATAATATTAAAAGAGAAAATAGAATATGTAACTAAATTTTTATCAATGTTTCACGTGAAACACTAATATAAATAAAAAAAGTATGAATGATTTACATATCACTCATACTTTAAATTTACTTTTTAGGAATGTTTACAGTTATTTGGATATACTCGCCACAATCCTTTGATTTATATTCAGCTGGAATTTTAAATTTATCAAAAACTTGCTTAATTGAATTAACATATATTTTAGGTGCAAATACTCCTGTTATTCTTTTCTTGCCTTTAGAGCTTAGCTCATTACCAGCTAATTTAAGAAGTTCTTTATTTATTAACTCCTCAGTTCTTTTAACATTCAAACTTTGCTTTATAACTTTCTTCACAATTTTTAGCTGATGAACTTCATCTGGCAATGAAAGTAATGCCCTGGCATGTCTTTCAGTTAGATTATTTTCCAAGCAAATATTTCTTACCTCTGAGCTTAACTTCAATAATCTTAACTTATTTGCTATTGTAGATTGCTTTTTACCCATTCTTGTTGCCAAATCATCTTGCGTAAAGTGGTGCTCATTTATCAAATTATAATATGCTTCTGCTTCTTCAATAAAATTCAAATCCTCACGTTGAAGATTTTCCAGCAAAGCAATTTCAGCTGATTCAGTATCAGTTATTTCAATAATTGTGCATGGAACTTCATTTAAATTAGCAAGTTTTGCAGCTCTCCATCTTCTTTCTCCAGCGACTAATTCAAATAAACCCCCTCTCTTTCTAACAGTAAGAGGTTGTATTATTCCAAACTGACAAATAGACTGAGATAATTCAGTAAGAGCAACTTCATCAAAAAATTTTCTTGGCTGATAAGTATTAGGTATTATACTATCAATACTTATATACATTATTTCGTTTTGCATTTAAAATCCCATCCCTTATGAAATTATATTAAAATCCATTAATTACCAATTTCTACAAAACATTTATTTTTCCTTCTATTTTTATGTAAAAATCGTAATACAAATAATTACAAATTAATATATTTTTTGTTAAATATATACAAATTATTTAATTGGTTTTTTTGTTATAGTACCAGCTTTTCTTGGATATATAGCTGATGTGCTAGAGGTTTTACTAACTATAACTAAGTTATGATTTAAATCAGTTCCGTCAACATTCACAGAAACAACTTCCTTTAGTTCTCCTCCAAGCGTACCAATTGCATTTTTAGCATCAATTAACTCTTCATCTATAGAAGGTCCTTTAAGTGCTATAAAATTCCCCCCAACTCTCACATATGGCATACAATATTCTGAAAGTACGCTCATATTAGCAACAGCTCTAGAAACAGCTACATCAAATTTTTCTCTTAATAACTTATTTCTAGCTCCATCTTCTGCTCTAGAATGAATAGTTTTAACATTTTTTAAATTAAGTTTGCTTACAACATCGTTTAAAAATAAGATCCTTTTATTTAGTGAATCCAACAAAGTGACCTGTATGTTACTATCCATTATAGCAATAGGCAAACCAGGAAATCCTGCACCCGTACCAACATCAATTATTGACTTAGAATTCCTAAGTTCTACTGATTTAAATATCTTTATACTATCAATGAAGTGCTTTTTAATTATCTCCTCTTCTTCGACAATAGCAGTTAAATTAATCTTTTCATTCCACTCTTGAAGAAGTTTTCTGTAGAGCTGAAATTGGTTATATTTTTCTTCAGTTAAAACCAAATCAACTTCTTCACATGCATTCTTCATCAACTCAAATAAATCCATAAAAACCTCCTAAGAATTAGTTTTTCTATTAAAGTGATCTACGTATATTAAAAGAACAGATATATCAGCTGGAGAAACTCCAGAAATTCTAGAAGCTTGACCTAAATTTATAGGCCTAATCTTTGAAAGTTTTTGAATTGCTTCTATTCGTAATCCCTTAACATCATTATAGTCAATGTCTTGAGGTATTAATCTTTTTTCAAATTTTTTAAATTGTTCTACCTGCTCTAGTTGCTTTTCAATATATCCTTCATATTTTGCAATTATGTTAACTTGTTCACCAATATCATATGGTAACTCTTCTCTTTCATGATCTAATGGACTAACCATGAAATAATCTAATTCTGGTCTCTTAATTAATTCATATAAAGATATAGGTTTTTTAAGTTCTGATGACCCTATAGATATCAAGAATTCATTTATTTCATTTTTATTGGTAATCTGAAGATTCATAACTCTCTTTACTTCATTATCAATCCTATTCTTTCTTTCCATAAACCTCTTATACCTGTCTTCTTTAACTAATCCAACCCTATAACCAATTTCAGTAAGTCTCAAATCAGCATTGTCTTGTCTTAATAAAAGTCTATATTCAGATCTAGACGTCATCATTCTATAAGGTTCACTTGTACCTTTTGTAACTAAGTCATCTATTAATACACCTATATATCCATCTGATCTTGTTAATATCATAGGTTCTTCATTTTTCACCTTTAGAGCTGCATTAATACCAGCTACTATACCTTGAGCACCAGCCTCTTCATAACCAGAACTTCCATTAAATTGACCAGCTCCAAATAAACCTGATATTTTCTTAAACTCAAGTGTTGGATTAAGTTCTGTAGGATCTACAGAGTCATACTCAATAGCATATGCGGTTCTAAGCATTTCAACATTTTCTAATCCTGCTAAAGTTCTTAACATTTGTATTTGTACATCCTCTGGTAAAGAAGAACTCATACCACCAACATACATCTCTTCAGTATCTTCACCTTCAGGTTCAATAAAAATCTGGTGCTGAAGTTTATCAGGGAACTTCATTACCTTATCCTCAATTGATGGACAATATCTTGGTCCAACTCCTTCAATTGATCCATTGTACATAGGTGATCTATCAATATTATTTTTAATAATAGAATGAGTATTTCCATTAGTATAAGTTAACCAACATGATACTTGCTCTTTATCAATATTATCATTCATAAATGAGAAAGGAACAATTTTGTCATCGCCCTTTTGTTCTATCATCTTTGAAAAATCTACACTTCTTTTATTTATTCTTGCAGGGGTTCCTGTCTTAAATCTTCTTAATGATACATCTAAATCCAGTAAAGATTGAGATAAATCATTTGCAGGGAATAACCCATTTGGGCCACTACTATAAGATACATCCCCAATAATTACTCTTCCTTTTAGATAAGTTCCAGTTGCTAAAACAACAGCCTTCGCTTTAAAGATTGCTCCATTCTTTGTAACTACTCCTGTGACTTTTCCATCTTCACTTTCAAGAGAAACAACTTCTAGTTGTCTTAAATAAAGATTTTCTTGTTTTTCTATAATATTTTTCATTCTATATTGATATTTCTTCTTATCTGCTTGCGCTCTAAGTGAATGAACTGCTGGTCCTTTAGAGGTATTAAGCATTCTGGACTGAATAAAAGTACTATCTATATTAATACCCATTTCTCCACCAAGCGCATCAATTTCTCTAACTAAATGACCTTTTGCAGTCCCTCCAATATTAGGGTTACAAGGCATTAATGCAATTGAATCCAAATTCATTGTGCATAACAATGTTTTACAACCTATACGTGCAGAAGCAAGTGCTGCTTCACAACCTGCATGACCTGCTCCAACTATTATTACATCAAACTCTCCTGCTATATATTTCATAATCTTCCTACTTTCCTACGCAAAATTCTGTAAAAATTTTGTTTACTAGGTCCTCTTCAAGCTCAGAACCAGTAATTTCTCCTAATGCCTTCAAACCTGATGTCACGTATATAGATACTAAATCTATAAAATCTCCATTTTTTATACTTTCAATAGCGGAAAGACAGTTCTCTCTAGCCCTATAAAGAGCCTCTTTATGTCTTGTATTTGATACAATAACACTCTCTCCATCTAATTTTCCATTAAAGAATAATTCTTTAATTTTATCTTTTAAATCTTCTAACCCTAAACCTGTTTTTGCTGATATATTAATTTTATTTTCAAGTTCATCCAATACTTCTCCAGAAATATTGCTATCTAAATCTACCTTATTAAATAGAACTATGTATTTCTTATCTTTGACATAATTAATTATTTCTAAATCTTCGTCATCTAAAGGTCTACTAACATCAAGCATCAGTACAACTAAATCAGCTTCCTCTATCTTTTCTCTAGATTTTTCAACTCCAATTTTTTCTACAATATCTTCTGTCTCTCTTATTCCAGCCGTATCAATAATTTTTAATGGTATACCATCAAGATTAATGTACTCTTCAATTACATCTCTTGTAGTACCAGGTATATCAGTAACTATTGCCCTCTTTTCTTGGAGTAATGCATTAAGTAAAGAAGACTTTCCAACATTAGGCTTACCAATTATAACCAATTTTAACCCATCTCTTATGAGCTTTCCTTCTTCTGCATTCTCTAGTAGATTATCTATATCCTTAACTGTTTTAAGCAAACTATCATTTACCCTTAAAGGAACTGTTTCATCTGGCTCCTCATCATCTTCTGTAAAATCAACATCATATTCAATAAGAGCTAAAACATTAAGAAGATACTCCCTTAATCTATTTATTTCCCGGGAAAGTTTACCCTGACTTTGTACTAATGCAGATTTCATAGATAAATCAGTCTTTGCTCTAATTATATCTATTACAGCTTCTGCTTGACTTAAATCTATCCTTCCGTTTAGGAATGCTCTTTTTGTAAATTCACCTGGTTCAGCTAATCTTGCACCAGCTTTAACTATAACATCAAGAACTCTATTTGTAGAGATGACTCCGCCGTGGCAATTAATCTCAACTACATCTTCTGCTGTAAAACTTTTTGGTCCCTTCATATAACTAACTATAACTTCGTCAATTAATTCATTATTATCAATTATAAAACCATATCTCATAGTATATGATTTAATATCTATTAATCTTCTTTCATTAACTCCTTTGAAAACTCTATCAACAATCTCCAAGGATTTTTGTCCAGATACTCTAATAATTGATATTCCACCTTCGCCAACGGGTGTGGCTACAGCAGCAATAGTATCAAATTCCTTCATTCAGAATAGGCCTCCTTAATTTTCCTTTACCTATATTATTGCTAATAATTAAAATCTAATATTCATTTTACATAATTAAATTATAAAATACTATATAAAATAAAAATTTTTCTCAATAAACTAAGAGATGACCCAAAAGCCATCTCTTTATTTTTTTTATACTATTTTAAACATACTTTAATTCTTTTTTAGATCAACAACGATTCTTCTATATGGTTCTTCACCTTCACTATAAGTATATACAGAATCATTTCCTTGCAATGCTGCATGTATGATTCTTCTTTCATAAGGATTCATTGGTTCTAATTTAACAACTTTTTTAAATTTAAGAACCTTATAAGCAGTTTTACTAGCTACTCTTTTTAGTGTTTCTTCTCTCTTAAATCTATAATTTTCAGTATCTAATATAACTCTCTTATATGAAGTCTCATGGCCTTTATTTACAACAAGAGATACTAAGTATTGTAAAGAATCTAGGGTCTCTCCTCTGTAACCAATTATTAGTCCCATCTTAGGTCCAATTAAGTCGATTTTTATTACATCGTCCTCTTCTTTAATCTTAATCTCAGCTTTGATATCCATTGAGTTTAAGACATCTCTTAAAAATTTCTTAGCATCAAGAATATAGTCTCTTTTAACCTTTACTCTAACTTTTGCAGGTTTAGATCCAAATAAGCTAAGAAACCCCTTATTTCCTTCATCTAAAATCTCAATTTCAACCTTATCTTTAGTAACATTAAGTTCCTTTAAAGCACTTTCTACTGCTTCATCAACAGATTTTCCATTAACTTCAATCTGCTTCATACCCAATTCACCCACCTTGTTGTACTTAAAATATACTTATAAATTAAAACTAAGCTGCCTTAGCCTTATTTTTCTTTGGCAGAACAACTATTACATATGTTTGAAGCATTTGAATCAAGCTTCCTACAATCCAATAAATTACTAATAAGGATTCAAAATTAATAGCAGAAACACCTATCATTACAGACATACCTATATTCATAGTAGACATATTCATAGGTGAATTTTCTACACTTGCTGCATTTACTTTAGTAGTAAAAACTGTTGACAAATAAGTAGAACCTGCAGCTAAAACTGGTAGTATAAAATATGGATCTCTTAACGCTAAGTTAGGTATCCATAAGAAATCAGCGCCTGAAACTTGATGTATCTGTCTAAACGCCCAGTAAAGAGCAAAAAGTATAGGCATTTGTATGATCATTGGCAAACAACCACCAGTCATACTTACATTATTTTCTTTATATAATTTCATCATTTCCTGATTTAATTTTTCTGGACTATTCTTATGTTTTGCTTGTAATTTCTTAACTTCTGGTTGTATCTCCTGCATTTTTGCAGTTGATCTAGTTGATTTTATATTTAATGGTAATAAAAATAATCTTACTATTAATGTAAATAATATTACAGCTAGTACATATGAAACTCCCACATCCGTAATACCTATAGTAACAATTAAATCATGAAGCTTCTCCACGATGTTGTACATGAAATCAACAATAACTTGAAACAAATTAAATACCTCCTAAAATATTAACTCTTTACTTCACTGGATCATAACCACCCTTATGAAAAGGATGACATCTTAGAATCCTTTTTATAGCCATAAAACCACCTTTAACCGCTCCATATTTTTCAATGGCTTCTATTGCATATTGAGAACATGTCGGAGTATATATACAACTAGGTTTTGTATAAGGTGATATAAATTTCCTATATAACTTGATTGGAAAAATCAATAACTTTTTCATTATTTATTTAATCCTGCCCTTTTAAATAAATTTAACACAGATTTTTGTACTTCCCAATATGTTTTATCCTTTATTGCTGTTCTTGCAACAAAAACAAAATCAGATCCTTCTTTTAAATCTTTAGAATTAAGTCTATAACTTTCTAAAATTAGTCTCTTAACCCTACTTCTAGTTACGCTTTTTCCTACTTTTTTGCTTACTGAAATTCCTACTCTATTAAATTTTTCATTATTTTCATCTCTATTTCTTCCATTATTATATATATAGAGAACTAAATTTTCATTTGAAAGAGACTTCCCTCTTCTATATACGTTTCTAAACTCGATATTTTTTCTAATCTTATGCATACTCATTTATAAGATTCCCCTTTTTCTGCATTTGCAGAAAAAGGCCACAACTGCGGCCCTTATGCTGTTAATCTTTTTCTTCCTTTTTGTCTTCTTCTCTTAAGCACGTTTCTTCCTGATAGAGTGCTCATTCTCTTTCTAAATCCATGCTCTCTTTTTCTTTGTTTCTTTTTAGGTTGGTATGTCATGAACATAACGCTACACCCCCTTCAATATATAATTATAAAGTAAAACTATACTTATTTCATTTTGAAGTTTTACTTTATAATTATATATTTCAATACCTTTACTGTCAAGAAAACTTATTTTGTTGATAAAATTATTAACATAATAAGTTTTTGTGGATAAATTATTGAACCACTTTTACAGTTTATGATATTATTAATATACTGTTGTGAATAACTTATGTGGTGTAAAAGTTATCCACAGCTGTGTATAACTTTGTGTATAACTTGTTCAATTTTTCTTAATCTCTTTATTTCATTAAGTATTTTGAGCTGATTTCAACATTAATATTCATTGTTTATAATGTTAATGTTATTTTTTCCACAAATGTTGATAATATAACATATTTATTTTTTTAACTATTTATTCACAAAATAATTAACATGTGAATAATTCTACCTACAATGTCAATTATTTAAATGGTACAATTATTTCACTGTTAGTAATTTGTTTATATATATTCGTTTATTAATTATTTTGACTAATTTTTTCTTTTTTATAAAAAACGACTGGAGGATATAAGATGGATACCCACCTAAATCAATTATGGGAAAAAACATTAAATATAGTAAAAAGTGAGATGACTGAAGTTAGCTTTAACACATGGATAAAAAGTTGTGAACCCTTATCTATATCTTCAGATAGCATAAAGATAGGCGTTCCAAATGAATTTACAAGAGATATTTTAGAGCAAAGATACAAGGATCTAGTCGCAAATGCCATAAGACTTGTCTCCTCTAAAAAATATAATATAGAATTTCTAATAGAATCAGATTTTCAAAAGGAAGATGTTAAAGTTAAAGACACTACAAAGGAAATTCAAAAGGAAAGTTCAGTAGTTGTAAGTGATGAAATGTCGGCAACGTTGAATCCTAAGTATACTTTTGACTCTTTTGTCATTGGTAATTCAAATAGATTTGCGCATGCAGCATCATTGGCCGTTGCTGAAGCCCCTGCTAAAGCATATAACCCACTATTTATATATGGTGGTGTAGGTCTTGGTAAAACTCACCTTATGCATGCTATTGGACACTATATTCTACAAAACAATTCGAAATCAAAGGTAGTTTATGTTTCATCAGAGAAATTTACTAATGAATTAATAAACTCCATTAAAGACGATAAGAATGAAGAATTTAGAAACAGATATAGAAATGTCGATGTTCTTCTAATAGATGATGTTCAGTTTATAGCAGGAAAAGAAAGAACTCAGGAAGAATTCTTCCATACATTTAATGCGCTTCATGACGCAAATAAGCAAATAATTCTTTCATCAGATAGACCACCGAAAGAAATTCCTACATTAGAAGATAGATTGAGAAGTAGATTTGAATGGGGACTTATTGCAGACATTCAAGCTCCAGACTTTGAAACAAGGATGGCAATCTTAAAAAAGAAAGCTGATGTAGAAAACTTAAACGTAGCTAACGAAGTAATGGTATATATCGCTACAAAGATTAAAGCTAATATAAGAGAACTAGAAGGTGCTCTTATAAGGATAGTCGCATATTCATCCTTAACAGGAAGAGAAATAACCGTAGATCTAGCAAGTGAAGCTTTAAAAGATATCATATCTAATAAACAAAGTAAACATATTACAATAGACACAATTCAAGATGTTGTTTCATCATACTATAATCTTAGAGTTGAAGAGCTAAAATCTCAAAGAAGAACACGTAATGTAGCATATCCAAGACAAATAGCTATGTATTTAAGCAGAAAGCTTACTGATTTATCTTTACCAAAGATAGGAGAAGAATTTGGTGGAAGAGATCATACTACTGTAATACATGCCTATGAGAAGATATCTGAAAATTTAAAAACAGATGAAGTTCTACAAAACACAGTAAACGACATAACAAAGAAATTAACTCAAAAATAAGTAACAATGTACATAACATAAGTTAATATCATGTGGATAAAATTTCAGGAGATACCTTTCATCTAATAATGTGGATAAATCATAGTAATTTGTACGGACTTATCCACAGTATTTTTTTGCAAACTTTCTTGATTTTATAAGGGCTGAAGGTACTTTTCAACAAATTCACAGCCCCTACTACTATTATTACTATATTTTTATCTATTATTTTATCTATAATAAGTAATTTATATTGTTAGTAAATGTTCATAATTATGGAGGTTAAATATGAAATTTATATGTGAAAAATCAAAATTACAAGATGCTATATCAATAGCTCAAAAAGCAATAACAGGAAAATCTACAATGCCTATATTAGAAGGTGTTTACCTAAATGCAAAAGATTCCAAATTAACATTAATAGGATCAGATGTAGATGTATCAATAGAAACAATTATTGATTCTGAAGTTATCGAACCTGGATCAATTGTTGTTGATGCAAAAATATTCGGAGAAATAATAAGAAAGTTACCTAATGACTTAGTGACAATAGAAACTCTAGGTGTTGAAGAAGGAAATAATATAATACAAATTACTTGTAAAAAATCAGTATTTAACTTAGTTCATATGAATCCATCAGATTTTCCAGAGCTTCCAGCAATTAATGAAACTAAGTTATTTTCCATTCCTCAAAATCTATTAAAGAATATGATAAAAGGTACATCTTTTGCTATCGCGCAAGATGAAACAAGACCAATACTTCAAGGAATTTTATTTGAGGTTAACAATTCATATTTAAATTTAGTAGCCTTAGATGGATATAGATTGGCAATAAGAAGTGAGTTAATAGATTCTGAAAATACAATTAGTTCAGTAATACCTGGAAAAACACTAAATGAAGTAGCTAAAATCTTAGAGGATAGTGAAGATGTTGTAGATATCACTTTTACAACTAATCATATATTATTTAATCTAGGTGAAACTAAAGTTATATCAAGGTTATTAGAAGGAGAATTTATTAAATATAAATCTTTATTACCTCAAGAATATAAAGGATTAGTCACTGTAAACAGACAAGATCTACAAAATTGTATTGAAAGAGCATCATTAATGGCAAAAGAGGGAAATACTAATTTAATTAAATTTGAATTGGTTGGTGACACTTTAATAATCACATCTAATTCTCAATTGGGAAAGGTAAGAGAAGAAGTTGGTGTAAATTTGCAAGGAGATGAGATACAAATTGCATTTAACTCTAGATACTTAATTGATGTTCTTAAGGTAATGGATTCTGATGAAGTGATGCTTGAACTTACATCAAGCGTTAGTCCATGTGTAATAAGAAATAATGAAACGGATAATTCTAAATATCTTGTCCTACCTGTAAGATTAGCAAGATAGTTGGCGAAAGGAGAATATTCATCTTTAATGCATAAATATGCATTGAGCTGATTTTAAAGTTATGAATGAAATAAAAATAAGTACTGAGTTTATAAAATTAGATTCTTTTTTAAAATGGGTTGGAGTAGCCTCTCTTGGATCTGAGGCTAAGTTTTTAATTCAAGAGGGTGAAGTAAAAGTTAACGGAGAAGTATGCATCCAAAGAGGTAAAAAATTAAGAGTAAATGACGTAATAGAGATACAGCAAGAAAAGTTTAAAATAATTTAAGCATATTGTGCTATAATTAAATTGGGTGTTTTTATGTTTGTTAAAAGATTACTTTTGTTAAATTACAGAAATTATAAAAGTTTAGAGATAGAATTATCAAATAGCGTTAATGTGTTTATAGGAGATAATGCACAAGGCAAAACAAATATTTTAGAAGCTATATATTATTGCGGTTTTGCAAAATCTCACAGAACCTCAAAAGATAAGGAATTAATTAAATGGAATGAGGATAGATCGTACATAAGTTTAAAGGTTGGAAAAGAGAGACTCGATAAGACAATAGAAATAAATATTTTAAAAGATGGTAAGAAAGCTATACGAGTTAATTCCGTAAAAATTAATAAAATAGATCAATTAATCGGAATATTCAATGTAGTTATGTTTTCACCAGAGGATTTAAAAATTGTAAAAGAATCTCCGGGAATCAGAAGAAAATTTTTAGATATGGAATTATGTCAGTTAAGTAATAAGTATTACTATAATCTTGTTCAGTACAACAAAATTATAAACGAAAGAAATCTTATACTAAAATCTAAAAAAGTAGATAACTTTATGCTGGATATATATGACGATCAACTTGTTGAATTTGGAAGTTATATAATCAAAAGCAGATTAGATTATATAGATAAGTTAAATCTTCATAGTTATGATATTCATAAAGAAATAACTTCTGGAAAAGAAGAGATTAAATTTAAGTACACATCCACTGTTAAAGATAATGATAATATAAAAATATCCTTTAAAGATTTATTGGTTAAAAATAGATCGAAAGATATTGAAAGAAGATTAACTAGTGTAGGACCTCATAGAGATGACTTTGAAATATTGATAAATAACATAGATGCAAAAAGTTTTGGTTCTCAAGGGCAGCAAAGAACGTCTGTCTTAACCATTAAATTTGCATCTCTAAGCATTATAAAAGATATTACTGGTGAATATCCAGTACTTCTTTTGGATGATGTTTTATCAGAATTAGATTTTACAAGAAAATCTTATATATTGAATTCAATAAGTGGAATTCAAACAATAATAACCGGAACGGGAATAGAAGATATATCTAGATATTTAAATAGTGAATCTAAAGTTTTTAAAGTTAACGATGGAGTTGTTATTAGTTAGCGAGGAGGAATATTTGTGTTTTTACACTTGGGAGAAAATGTAGTAGTTCCAGTAAAAGACGTTATAGGGATATTTGACTTACAAAATACAATGTATAGTTCTGACACTATACAATTCTTAAGATTGGCAGAAGAAGATGGTTTTGTAGAGAGAATCTCAAAAGAAAAACCAAAGTCTTTTGTTATTGCAGAAGTAGATAAAAAGAGCAAGATTTATCTTTCTCCGATTTCATCATCTACGTTAACAAAAAGAACTGATGTAGAATATAATCCTTAAGTTAGTCCAATGTTTAACTTAAAGATATAATATCTTAAATTTTAGAAGTAGGAGGAGTTACATGTTGGAACAGAATAAACAAAGTTATGATGAAAGTCAGATACAGGTTCTTGAAGGATTAGAGGCAGTAAGAAAAAGACCTGGTATGTATATAGGGAGTACTAGTTCTAGAGGATTACATCATTTAGTATACGAAATTGTTGATAATAGTATTGATGAAGCTTTAGCTGGATATTGCAAGAATATAGATGTTTATATACATGAAGATAATTCAATAACTGTAATAGATGATGGAAGAGGTATGCCAGTAGGAATGCATCCTAAAATGGGAAAACCTACAGTTGAAGTTATTATGACAATACTTCATGCTGGTGGAAAATTTGGCGGCGGAGGATACAAGGTTTCTGGAGGATTACATGGTGTTGGTGCTTCAGTTGTTAATGCCTTATCTGACGAATGTGAAGTTACTGTAACAAGAGAGGGGCATGTTTGGAAACAAACATATTCTAGAGGTGCAGTTACAAGTGATTTAATTAAAATAGCAGATGCTGAAGATGAAGAACACGGAACAAAAGTTCATTTTAAGCCAGATGCTGACATTTTTGAAGAGACTGTATTTGATTTTGAAATATTATCAAATAGATTAAGAGAGCTAGCGTTTTTAAACAAAGGAATAAGTATTAGGTTAATCGATGAAAGAGATGAAAAAGAAGAAGACTATTTCTATGAAGGAGGAATCAAATCCTTTGTAAGTTATTTAAATAGAAATAGAGAAGTTTTACATGAAGAGCCTATTTATGTTGAAGGTGTAAGAGATGGGATAGCTGTTGAAGTTGCCTTACAATATCATGATGGATATAACGAAAATATATTTTCTTTCGCAAATAACATAGATACCATTGAGGGTGGAACACACTTAGTTGGATTTAAGACAGCTCTTACTAGAGTAATGAATGATTATGCTAAGAAATTTGGGCACTTAAAAGAGAATGATAAAAATCTTTCAGGTGAAGATATAAGAGAAGGATTAACAGCTGTTATATCAGTTAAAATATCTGAGCCTCAATTTGAAGGACAAACAAAAACTAAACTTGGAAACTCTGAAGTTAGAGGTGTAGTTGATGGTATTCTAGGTGAAAGTGTAGCTTTATACTTAGAAGAAAACCCTTCAGTAGGTAAGATTGTGGTAGACAAAGCTTTAGTAGCAGCAAGAGCAAGAGAAGCAGCTAGGAAGGCAAGAGAACTTACTAGAAAATCTGTGTTAGAAAGAAGCGCATTACCAGGAAAACTAGCAGATTGTTCGTCTAAGGATCCTATGGAATGTGAAATTTATATAGTAGAGGGAGACTCAGCTGGTGGATCTGCTAAGCAAGGCAGAGATAGAAAATTCCAAGCTATACTTCCTTTAAGAGGAAAAATAATGAATGTTGAGAAACAGAGACTAGATAAGATTCTTAACTCAGATACAATAAGAAGTATGGTTACTGCATTTGGAGCAGGTATTGGTAAAGATTTCGATATAGAAAAGATAAGATACAATAGAATAATAATAATGACAGATGCGGATGTTGATGGTGCTCATATTAGAACACTACTATTAACATTCTTCTACAGATACATGAGAGAACTAGTAGACCAAGGACATGTATATATAGCACAACCACCTTTATATAAGGTGTCAAAGGCTAAAAAGGATGTATATGTATATTCAGATAAAGAATTAGAAAATACATTAGTTGAACTTGGAGGAAAAGATAATAATACTGACATCCAAAGATACAAAGGTTTAGGTGAAATGAATGCCACCCAGTTATGGGAAACAACTATGGATCCTGAACAAAGAGTATTATTAAGAGCAACTATTGAAGATGCAATGGCTGCAGATGAGATATTTACTATTCTTATGGGAGATAAAGTAGAACCTAGAAGAGAGTTTATTCAAAATAACGCAAGCAAAGTGGTTAACTTAGATATTTAGTACAGAATTGAGGTGAAAGCAATGAATAATAACGAGGGAAAAGTAGTTCAGGTTGATATAAAAAATGAGATGAAAAAATGCTATATAGATTACGCTATGAGCGTTATAGTTGGGCGTGCTCTTCCAGATGTTAGAGATGGTTTAAAGCCAGTACATAGAAGAATACTATTTTCTATGCATGAACTTGGATTAAGACCTGATAGAGGATATAGAAAGTGTGCAAGAATAGTTGGAGAAGTTTTAGGTAAATATCACCCACATGGAGATACTTCTGTTTATGAAGCATTAGTAAGAATGGCTCAAGATTTTTCTATGAGATATATGCTTGTAGATGGTCATGGAAATTTTGGTTCTGTCGATGGTGATGGCGCAGCTGCAATGAGATATACAGAAGCAAAAATGAATAAAATTGCTGCTGAAATGCTAAGAGATATAAATAAAAATACTGTAGACTTTATACCAAACTTTGATGGTGAAGAGCAAGAACCTGCAGTATTACCTTCAAGGTTTCCAAATTTATTAGTTAATGGTTCTTCTGGTATAGCAGTAGGTATGGCAACAAATATACCTCCTCATAATCTTGGTGAAGTTATAGATGGAACAATTATGCTTATAGATGATCCAGAAGTAACAATTTTAGATTTGATGACTAAAATTAAAGGTCCAGATTTCCCAACAGCAGGTATAATAATGGGTAAGGCTGGAATTAGGGCTGCTTATGAAACAGGTAGAGGAAGAGTTGTTGTAAGAGCAAAAACTGAAATAGAAGAAGAAAAAGGAAGATTAAAAATCATAGTTAACGAACTTCCATACCAAGTAAATAA
Organism: Clostridium sp. 'White wine YQ'; assembly: GCF_028728205.1. Lineage (NCBI taxonomy): Bacteria > Bacillati > Bacillota > Clostridia > Eubacteriales > Clostridiaceae > Clostridium > Clostridium sp. 'White wine YQ'. The sequence goes on along the minus strand of NZ_JAQYUU010000011.1, from coordinate 2,211 downwards.
AGCTAAGCTAATAGAAAATATAGCGGATTTAGTTAAAGATAAGAAAATAAATGGAATATCAGATTTAAGAGATGAATCTGATAGAGAAGGTATGAGAATAGTAATAGAACTTAAGAAGGATGCAAATCCTAGTGTAGTTCTAAACTTACTATTTAAGCATACAAAGATGCAAGACACCTTTGGAGTAAATACAATTGCACTAGTAGATAATGAACCAAAGGTTTTAAATTTAAAGGAGATACTAGTACACTATGTAAACTTCCAAAAAGAAGTTATCACAAGAAGAACAGTATTTGAATTAAATAAAGCTCAAGAAAGAGCTCATATTTTAGAGGGATTAAAAATTGCATTAGATAATATCGATGAAGTAATAAGTATTATTAGAGGTTCTAAAAATTCAGAAATAGCTAGAAATACACTTATTGAAAGATTTAATCTAAGCGAAAAACAATCTCAGGCAATATTAGATATGAGACTTGCTAGATTAACAGGTTTAGAAAGAGACAAAATAGAAGATGAGTATAATGAACTTATGATTTTAATCAATAGATTAAATGAAATATTATCTTCTGAGGAAAAATTACTAGGCGTAATCAAAGAAGAACTTATAGAAATTAAAGAAAGATATGGCGATGAAAGAAGAACAGTAATCGAAAAACAAGAAAATGAAATAGATATTGAAGATCTAATTCAAGAAGAGGATGTTGTAATAACATTAACTCATACAGGCTATGTTAAGAGAATTTTAGCTGACACTTACTCTGCCCAAAGAAGAGGGGGTAAGGGAATACAAGCAATGACTACAAAAGAAGATGACTTTGTAGAGCATGTTGTTGTAACATCAACTCATTCAGATATACTATTCTTTACTAATAGAGGTAGAGTATATAAACGTAGAGCATATGAAATTCCTGATGCAGGAAGAACAGCAAAAGGAACTAATATTATTAATCTTATTCCGATTGAACAAGATGAGCGTATAGAAACAGTATTATCTGTTAAAGATGTTAATCCAGATGGATTCTTATTTATGGCTACTAAGAAGGGTATTGTTAAAAAGACCCCAATAGAAGAATTTAAGAATCTTAGAAGAAATGGATTAATTGCTATAAATTTAAGAGATGGTGATGAGTTACTAAAGGTTAAACAAACATATGGAGATGCAGAAATTATAATAGCAACACAGAATGGTATTGCTATTAAGTTTAGCGAAAAAGATGTTAGACCTATGGGAAGAACAGCATCAGGTGTAAAAGCTATATCATTAAGAAAAGATGATGTTGCTGTTTGTATGGATATAGCTACTCCGGATGAGGAACTATTAGTTATAAGTGAAAATGGATTTGGTAAAAGAACACCATTAACTGAATATAAAACACAAAATAGAGGTGGAATGGGTCTTATAACTTATAAAGTGGCTGAGAAAACAGGTAAGTTAGTTGGTGCAACTGTATGTAAGCAAGATGATGAAATGATGCTTATAAATACTTCAGGCGTAGCAATAAGAATAAATGTTGCAGGAATTTCTGTTACAAGTAGATCAGCAATGGGAGTAACATTAATGAGAACTAGTGAAGAAGAAAAGATAGTTGCAATAGCTAAAATTTCTTCATCTGAGTCTAGTGAAGAATCAGAACTATTAGAAAATGATAGTGAAATAAGTGATGTTAATGATAATTCATTAGAAAGTCTTTTAGAGAGAACAGAAGACGATAATTAAAAAAGTTATATAGTTAAGAGGATATCTTGAATGATTTTTTAATCATAAAATGAGATATCCTCTTTTTATTATGACGATTAAGTATAAAAACTTTTATGAATCTAGGATATATTAATATAAAAATATCAATATAGATCTTTGATTTACCTAAGTTTTTATGTAGCTAGGTGCTAATACTTAGCATTTATGGAAGGTATATTTAGATTATGCAACATAAACTTAACCTTGTGTATCAATAATAGGAATACATAGTAATTAGTAGAATAATAGAGGAATAACAGAATAACATAAGGTAATGATATTATAGTCAAACATATTATGTTTATATAGATGTTATTATAAAACACGTCCTTCAAATAAGGACAAACGAGTTAACGAAATTGAAAAAAAAGTAGTTGACAAACAAAAAATGTTTTGATAACATATAGAAGTCGCTTAAATGCGAAAAACAAATTGGTCTTTGAAAATTAAACAGAGGAAATGAAGTAAGA
>NZ_JAQYUU010000010.1 GCF_028728205.1 Clostridium sp. 'White wine YQ' | reverse complement strand
TTCATTTCCTCTGTTTAATTTTCAAAGACCAATTTGTTTGTTTTATCTCTGCTCTTTCGCAGCGACAAGTTCTATCTTATCATACTGTTTCTGAGCTGTCAACATTTTTTTGAACATTACTTTTTTGTTCATTTTTTGTTGAATGTTGTTGTTCCGATTGGAACGAGTTTTATCTTAACATCTAAAATATCTACTCTTTTTTCTATTTTACCTCATTTATCTAATATATATTCTATTTTCTTTATTTTCCTCACTGTTTCTTTTAAATATTCCTATTGATACGCTAGGATAGGTTTGTATTATATATTAAGTAATATTATCCATTTAAGGCTTGTAATCTCACATATTTTCAATATATTCAAGTAAAAAAGCTTAACATTCTAAAATGTTAAGCTTCAATCTCTTTTAATTTATCTTTTATTAAACCTATAATATATTGTCTATCTTCTTCGATATTCTCAAAGTCGAGTTTATCTACATTTATTTTAAGCAAGGGTGAAATGGTATAAGAATTAAAAAATCCCTCATACTCACGATTTAAGGTTTCCCAGTATTCGCGCTCTACCACTTGTTCATAGCTTCTTCCTCTTCTTCTTATTCTATTTATAGCTTCATCCACGGATATTTGTAGATAAATCATAAGCTTAGGTGGTTTCACATGTTCTAAAAGATTACTCAATAGATTGCAATATATTTCAAATTCTTCCGTACTCATATCCCCTACTTCTTTAAGTAGCTTAGGAAATATTGCATCTCCATAGATACTCCTATCCATAATAGAGTTTTCTATTTCTCCTGCTTCTTTTATAAACTTAAATCTATTATTTAAAAAATATACTTGTAATGCAAAAGCATATCTCCTTCTATCATAGTAAAACTTCTCTAATATAGGGTTTTCCAAAACCGGCTCCTTAAATGGTACATATCCTTCATCTTCTAGAAGCATCATTAATGTACTTTTCCCTGCTCCTACTACTCCATCAATAACAATCATATTCCAATTATCATTCCTATCTATATTGCTAAGCAATTTTTCGTAAAGTTTCATAACTTCCTCCTTATAGGATTTTAATTATGTTAACTAATTATTCCTAACATTAACTACTATTAATAGTAATCAACGGTAGAATTATTTATTATATAAAAGGTTTTATGATCTTTCCATTCTCCGTTAATATATAGATATTTTTCATTTGTTCCAAGCTCCTTAAATCCACATCCTAATAAAACTCTCTGTGATTTAATATTGTCAACCATGGCTGAAGCTTCAATTCTGTGTAATCCTAAATCTCCAAAGGAATACTCTGTAACAAGTCTTACAGCTTCTTGCATATAGCCATTTCCTTGTTCCTTTTCATCTATTGAATATCCTATTATAGCACTTTTAAATACTCCGTATACTATATTAGAAACTCTTATCTTTCCAATCAGCTTATTATTTTTAAATATTCCCAAATCTACACCCGTTCCATCTAATAGCTGCCTATATCCCTCAACCAAAATATTATATTGAGTTTCATAACTATAAAAACTAGAATCGCGCTTCGGTTCAAAAGCTTGTAGATATCTTTCATTTCTAATAAAATAGTCAAGCATCTCTTGAGCATTTTCTGGAGTTAAACTTCTTACTTCTATATTTTCTCCAATTAGTGAAACTAAAGGTGCTTTCCTCCCCTTAATCCTATATTCAAAAAAATTTATTCCGAATAATAGTTCACCTCTATGGCCTCCATTTATTATCAAATTATCCTCTAGTATTCCTTGTAGTTCAAGTCCTACATTTAAAAATGGTCCTAATGGAGTATCTTCACTAACTAAAATATTTAATTTATAAAACCTCTCTACTTCAAATATTTTTTTAAGTAATTCATCTAAAGCATTCTTTAATAAATCTCTTTTTTCATTCTTATAAAACTTAAATCTCAGGTAACAAACCTTATTTTCACTATCGGCGTTAAGAATTATAACCCTTCCTATATTTAGTTCTAAAGAATCCTTAATTAAATATTCATTGCTACCTTTTCTTAAAGCTTCAATAGTTATTTTAGCCTTGCTTACCATAAAGATCATCTCCTAGGGGTGATTTAATTTAATATACTTTTAGTATTCTTGTTTATATACAACATGCTTATTACAGATAAGGCTCCACATATAGGTATAATGAAAATAGCATTATCTGGATTTATTTTATCATTTACATATCCTGTTATCCAGTTAAATATCATTGCCATAAAATTAGAAGCTGTAACTATTAATCCAGTGATGTATGCAGTCCTTTGTGTAAATACTTTACTAACTGTAAGTACAATGGTTGGGAAAGTTATTGCAAAGAACATACCAGCAAGAGAAACGATTAATATTCCTTTCCCTCCAATTACTAATCCTAAAACATACAGTATAACCCCAATACTTAAGGAAGTAATCAATACTTTAAAATATCCAAACTTATGTACTACAAAACCACCTAGTAATCTTCCTATTGTTAGTGTTCCAAAAAATAGAGATAGATAAAATGCGGCATTCTCTTGTGTAAACCCTTTTGCTTTTATTAAATAATTAACAAACCAATTTCCCGTTCCTTGTTCAGCGAATACATAAAATCCTAGCGCTAACATATAAGCAATAATGAGTTTATTAGTTATAACAGCTTTAAACGTTAACTTGTCTTCACCATGAGCTATCTTTGGTCTTGGAATCTTAACAAAAATAAAGCAAATCAATACGATTCCGTATATTATAGCTATATACAAAAATATACTTCTCCACTCAACCCCTTTAGATAATAGAAATCCAAACAGGCTTTGTCCTAACGTAGATCCAAATCCATAGAAAAAATGCATTAAATTCATTATTATCGTTTGTGCTGTAATTACTATAATAGGAAGAATAGTGTTACTTGCAATACTAATTAAAGCTAGTCCCGCACTACTTAATCCCATTCCAAACAGAAGAATAATGAAGTTTTGTGCTTTAGATAGTGTAATTAATGAAATAATTAATAGAATAATTCCTAAAATAAAAATATTTTTCTGTCCAAACTTTTGACATAAGGCACCACCTAAAAAAGTTAAAACCATGTATGCTCCTGATGTTATTATAAGCATATTTCCTATCTGGGTATCCCCAACAGAAAATTGTTCTTTAAATGTTGGTATAAAGATTCCTTTTGTATTTTCAACAAATGCAGCTAAAATCATTAGAATAAACATAAAAATCAAAGCTGTCCAATTATTTTTTCCCTTATTCAATGCCTCATCCCCTAAAACGAATTTATTAATTTAGAAATTAATTATATCATAAATTATATTATGAAATGTCTTTTATAAAAAAATCGTCAAGGCGATTTTGAGCCGTCGATTTTTTTCTCGCAACTGCCTTTCCAAG